>NZ_JAJNIU010000004.1:0-173696 GCF_022386355.1 Mammaliicoccus sp. L-M44
GTGCTGCCATGAATCTTAAAAAGTTGGCAATGTGGCTCGTAAAAGAGCCACAAATAGCCTAGATTAAACGTAGTTTAATCATGATTTTAGTAGAAAATATTAATCCATATAAAAAAACAAACTGAACTTATAAATTTAAGTTCAGTTTGTCCACAGTCTGAAACGCTAAGACAAATGGCTTTGTCTTAGCGTTTTAAATTACTCTATTTTTTCTTACTCATTGCATAATAAATCACAACTAAAATGACTAATGCTAATTGTGGTATCAATGTTTCGTATGTTGGATAAAATCCTATTAAGTCTATGAATGGTAAGTGATTAATTGTATGTTGTGGTACTATGTTTAATATTTGTAATGTATGGATACTTACGCCTAATATTTTAAATGCCAATATAAATATGAATAATGACATGATAAAGAATAAGCGATGTATTGGTATCCATTTTGTAATTTGGTTAAAGAAGATTGCGATTAACGCCAGTATGACGGATGCGACGATAATTCCTAATATTAATGACCATGTTGAGATTTTCCCAACGATACCTAAATAGAAGATAATCGTCTCTGCACCTTCTCTAAATACAGATAAGAATGCGACTAACCCGAAAGTAACGATACTTCCTGTAGACATAGCTTTATCCATATTTTTATTGATGAAGTTCTGCCACGAATCTAAACTTGATTTAGAGTGCAACCAGATACCTACGATAATCATTAATATCACAGATCCAATACCTACTATACCTTCTGTTAATTCTCTTGTTGAACCTAGGTTTTCAAATATCGCTTTAAATATGAAAGCTAACGCAATACTTAATACAACACCGATGACACTGCCTGTAACAATCCATTTTGATGCTTTTCTTTGTTCAGATTTACGTGTTACAGTAAGCAATGCCATAATAATGAGCAGTGCTTCTACACCTTCACGTAATAAGATTAAAGCTGCATCCCAAAATGTATAGCTCGTCTTAGAAATGGTTGATTTAATTTCTTGATTGAGCGTTTCTAACTAGCTACCAATGTCATCTTTATTATCTGCATCAAGTTGACCTGCATATTGAGGAATTTTCTGTTCTATTTTAGTGTACAACGCACCATTTCTCGTGCTAATTTCACTCTCAACATTTGGCCATGCAATAATAAATTGTTGTAAAGCTTGCTTTGATTTAGCTAAATCATCATTTTTTATATTTTTAATCGCAGTATCTAAATGTTCATTTAGAATATTAACATCTTGATCGCTTGTTTTAGCATCTGATTTTTTCCCTGCATGATAATCATCAAGTTCTTTTTTCAATTGATCAACTTGCATTTGTGCACTACTAGCGTCTACTTTATCTTTCGTTAATTCAATTCTTGTAAACATTAATGCAGTTTCAACTTGACCATATCTGCCAATATCTTCTTCTCGCACAATTTTTTCATTCTTTGTCCAAGTCGCATTTAATTGATTGTTAATCGTTTTTGCTTTTTCAAAATCTTTATCTGAAATCGCCTTTGTTATATTTTTAATCAATGGTTGCATTTCATTTTGTAACTGATCTCGTTTCTTCTGTTTATCAACAGGATTTAATACTTTTTCATAATGAATTAAATCAGAAGTCAGTGTATTTAGCGCACTTTCTCTATCTTTTTGAGACGTTGTTTTTTCAACTTTTTCAATATCTTGATCTATTTTTTTCACAAGTTTATGGTCTTTTTTATTCGTACTTTGCCAATTATCTTTAATCTCTTTGAAATGCTTGTCGAATGCCTTTTCGTCTTTATCTTGTATCGCCGATTTGGCATCTGTCACACTAATATAAATATCGCTTAAGCTCGTTTCTGCTTTAGCGGTCAAAGATAGTAGCATAAATAGTATTGCGACTAAACTAAATACGATTGAATAACGTTTCACCTAAATATCCTCCTTCTTGGACACCTGGTAAACATAGAAAAATACCTGAACCTCGATGTGTAATATATTCATTTAATTTATCAATAGCCCCCATTTTACTTTGGATTTTAATAAATTGTTCCGGTGATTTTTGAAATGCTAGGAAGAGTAATCCTGCATCAAAAGCACCTGTATTTGCGTTTATACCATCTGAATATGAAAAAGATCTTCTTAATAAATTCGTTTTAGATGCTTTTGCTAAACTGACATGTGATTCTTTTTCTATCAAGTTCTCGCCATTTTTATCTTTAATATCAGGGTCAAATGTATCAAATTCTTTTTCTTTACCAATTGGCGCACCAGAATGACGGTATCTACCAAATGTGGCTTCTTGTTCACCTAAAGCCGTTCTATCCCATGTTTCTAACAACATTTGAATTCTTCTTGCGACTAAATATGACCCATTTTTAGCCCAGCCATCTTGTATAAAGACGTATTCATTCAAATCACTTTTATTTTGGACATTAGGATTACCTGTTCCATCTTTAAAAGAGAATAAATTTCTAGGTGTTTCTTTCTAACCATCTTTTTCTTCAAATGAGTTAAATCCTGCTTGGCTCCACTTCATTGAAACTTCACCTTTAGCCACTCTAATTAAATTTCTAATGGCATGAAAATTAACTTGTGGATCATCTGAGCATGCTTGTATACAAATGTCTCCACCTGAATAGTTGTCATCAATTTGATCTTTAGGAAAATGTGGTAAATCTTTTAATAAATCTGGTTTATGCTTTTTCAATCCAACTTTTTCAAAGAATGAAGGACTTATACCAAAAGTAAGAGACAGACGACTGGCGTCTAAGCCAATCGTCTCCCCTGTATCTGGACTAGGTAACATTTTGTTTTTACCAAGTTCTTTTACAAATTCACCATTCATTAAATGAACACTATAATTTGTCCATATTTTAAACATTTCTTTAACATCTGAAATTGACATTTTGTTAATGCTCAGAACGACAAAGTATACATGTTTTTGTTGTTCTGTCGTGATGCCAGACTGATATTTACCATAGAAATTGATTTTATTTTTACGCCTGTTTTATCTTTAGCAAAGTATTGAGATGCAAGAAAAGTACCGCCTACACCTGTAAACCTATCAGTAATCCTGCGCCACCAACACCAGCGATCTTAAGAAAATCCCTTCTAGCTATATGATTTTCATTATTAGACATCAATCATCACTCCGTAATAACAGCCATTTGACTTAAAGATTCCCCTAATTTATCAACAGCTTCAGAAAGTTTTTTCGTTTCATCTTTAGATAATTTCGTATAGTCTTCATATCCACCATCTTTAGTCTTATATTGATCTAATAATTTATTAACATTATCAAATCTTTCTTGAGTTGTATCAGCAAGTTTTTTATCTTTATCTGCTACTTTATCTTTAAATATTTCAAAGATTTTTTCTGCACCTTCGATGTTAGCTTTAAAGTCATATAAATCTGTGTGTGAATAAATTTCTTCTTCACCCGTAATTTTAGAACTAGATACTTCATTTAATAAGTCGATTGAACCTTGTAACATTAATTTAGGTGTAACATCTACTGTATCTACTTTTGCACGTAACTCTTTAGTGTCTTTTAATAATTGATCAGCAACTGGTGCCATACCTTTAGTTGTATTATCTTCCCATAATGCTTTTTCAATTTTGTGATAACCTGACCATTCGTCTTCTTTATTTTCTTCTTTCATATCTGCTAAACGTGCATCAATTTTTGGATCTAAATCACCGAAACTTTCAGCAACTGTCAGCAACTGGCTCAGATCTTTCGTAGTACATACGAGCTGTAGGATAAATTTCTTTTGCTTTTTCGATATCGTCTGCTTTAACCGCTTCAACGAATTTTTCAGTATCGGCTAAGAATTTATCTAATTGTTCTGTTGTAAAATCTTTATAAGCTTTTGTTTCTTTAGAGAAATCCGCTTTTTCAGACTTTTTCGTTTCCTTTGTTTCTTTTTTATCTTCATTTTCTTTCTTATCAGCGCTATTCCCACACGCTGTTAAAATTAAAGTACTTGCTAATAAAGTTGTTGCTAACTTTTTCATCATAACACTTCCCATCTAATTGATTATCATTATCATCTTTAATTTATGCCTATAATATGTAATATTCAATAAAAATTTTATAGAATTAATCAAAAATACAAATACAAGACTTTACCTACAGTGTTTATGTAATCAAAAATTTTTCAGACTTCTTCTGAATTATTAATTGAGAATGATAATCATTTAATGAACATAAAAAAACATAGGATAAAATGAATTATCCTATGCTCTATAATAAATTAATCTGTTTCTTGTTCTAGTATTTCTTTAGACTTAGCATCAATTGTAAAATCTGTTGATTCTTTATTACCTTCTTTTAGTTCAATAGAATAAACAAGTTTGCCGTTATCTTCACTTAATGACCATTCTTTAATATCACCTTTAGCTTTGTCTTGTGCTACTTTAAGTACATCTTCAAATTTAGCAACATCTGATAATTTGAATGTTTGATCATTATCATCGCTATCTTCTTGTTCTTTTTCAACATTCGTAACAGATTTATCATCTGCATTTATCAGTACTTTATTTTCATTTGTTCCATCAACTAACTCAACTTTATAACTCCACTCGCCTGTTTCTTTTTCAAATGATAGATCTTTAAGTTCACCTTTTGATTCTTTTTGTGCAGCTTTCACAGCATCTTCAGGAGAGACTTTAACGTCATCCCATTTCACTGTATTTTCAGTTGCTTTGTCTGAACTTTGATCATCATCTGTGTTTTGATCATCGTTACTATTTTCTTTAGTTGTTTGTTCAGTTTTTTCATCATTTTGATTATCTTTTTTATCATTGTTATCATCGTCACTATTACCACATGCTGCTAACACGATACCTGCTGACAATAATAAAGAAAGCATTTTATACTTCATATTCTATTCCTCCTATGCTTCATATTCATTTAATATATAGACCTTCTTAAAATTTTTAAACATTTAGATTTTAAAAAATAGACAAAATACAATTAATTCGTTATGATAAAGAAACAATAAAATAGCTCGTAGTCTTATTAAGAGTAGGCGGAGGGAATTGGCCCGATGAAACCTCAGCAACAGGCGTATGTACTGTGCTAAATCCAACAAGTTTAACTTGAAAGATAAGAAGATTCTCTAAACAGCTCTTCTTAATCTTAAGATGAGCTGTTTTATTGTAACTATCAAATTAGGAGGCAATAAGTATGAGAACAAGAGACGATATTTTATCAGAACTATTAGAATTAAAGGCAAATCCACCAAAAAGCTTTTCAGGCTCAATAGCTAAGACCCAGAAGAAGAACGCTTTAATCCAAGAGTTATGCAGAGTTGAGAACACAATACTTCAACCAACTTCAGATTCTGAACATCAAAATGTTCAATTCGGTGACTTTGAAATTAATATTAAAATAACTAAAAAATAAGCATAATAAAGGAGTAGGACTATATTTTTCGTCCTACTCCTTTTATTTATGATTCCATAATGATTTGCATTGCTACAAATTTTGCGACTTGATTACCATTTGCTGCTGCGTCTATAAGTTGAGATGCCATGAAATCTTTACTTTCACCCGCTACAAATAACCCTGGTACAGATGATTCACCTAACTCGTTAATTTTTATTTTTCCGTTATCTTCTCTTTCAATATTGAGCGCTTTTAAAAATTCAAAATCAGTATCCCACTTCACACCAATTATTGCACCACTTCTATTGATACGTTCACTATTTTTAAAGATAACTTCATTAATTTGTCCTTCATAATGTTTAAATTCCGCTACTTCGCTTTCCACTAATGTGATATGTTTACTTTCAATAAACGCTTTATCTTCTTCAGTTAATAATGAAAAATCACGACTACTTATAACGATATCGTCTGTCCAATTGTTAATGAGCATCGCCATATGTTTCACATGTTCAGGTTGAACAGCTACTAGTAATGGTTGATGTCTCAATTCATACCCATCACACCATGGACAATAAAAGACAGATTTGCCGTAACTTTCTTTTAACCCTTCAATTTCTGGTAGTGTTTCTCGCAATCCTGTACATACCATAATTTTTTTAGCTTTATACTGTTGATTGGCTGTTTCAACAATAAAATAATGCTCTTCTTTCAATATGTTTAACACAGTGTCATTGATACGTGTTACATCATCATATTGATCAACATCATGTTCTCCTTTAGCTCTCAATTCTTCAGGTCTTACACCGTCTTGTGTTAAAAATGCATGTGAATGCTGTGTCACTTTATTTCTCGCATTATTATTGTCTATAACTAATGTCTTCTTCAAAGCTCTTCCTAATGTGAGTGCACTCGCTAATCCTGCTGGCCCTCCACCTATTACGATACAATCAAACATAGTATTTCCACCTTTCATAACTATTATAGAGTCGTAATATCTATAATTGATAGATAAAAAAAGATTTAACTTACATTAAATCTTTTAAAGTTTTATTTTTTAAAGCTTGCGTCATTTCATCTTCAGCTGTAGTTAATATCGCTTGTATTTTACATTCTGGACCGTGATCAAAACTATCTTCAAGCGTACTTTGATGACCATCAATTGCTGTAATAATATCATAGACAGTTATGTCTTCCCAATTATTAACTAAGTAATAACCACCTTTTGCACCAGATGCAGATTTAATAACACCTGCTTTTACTAATTGCGTTAATATTTTAGATAAATATGTTACAGATACATTTAACGTTTCAGATAAACTTTTAACATTGATGGGTTGTTGGTCTCTTTTAGCAATTAAATATGCCAATGCATGTAACCCATAATCTGATCCTTTAGAAATCTTCATGTTACACCTCTTAATCATAGATATTACCACTCTATAATAACAGCTTTGAAATGAAAGTCTATTATTTAGCTCAAAATATAAAAATACAGAGACCTTTTTCTTCAAAAAGATCTCTGGTAATATGTTAAAATTCATCGATTTGTTCAAACTGTGACATGTATAAATCTTTGTATTTACCACCTTTATCCATGAGTTCATCATGACTGCCCATTTCTTGAATTTGACCTTGTTCGATATATACAATTCTATCGACATGTCTAATTGTACTCAGTCTATGTGCAATAATCAGTGAAGTTCGACCACGTGATAAATTCTTAAATGCTGATTGTATTTTATTTTCTGTTTCAACATCTAAAGCACTTGTTGCTTCATCAAGAATAATAATTGGCGGATTCTTCAAGAACATTCTCGCAATTGAAATACGTTGCTTTTGTCCACCAGATAGTTTTGTACCGCGTTCCCCAACAACAGTATCTAAACCTTCTGGCAATTCATCTACAAACGTTCTTAATTGTGCTTGGTCAACTGCGTAATTAATTTCTTCTTCTGTCGCATTTAAATTACCATAAATAATATTATCTCTTAATGTTCCACCGAAAAGAAATACATCTTGTTGTACGATACCAATTTGTTTTCTTAATGATTCCAACTTATAAGATTTAATGTCTCGATTATTGATTTTAATCTTACCTTGTAACGGGTCGTAGAACCTTGGTAATAACGAACAAATTGTCGTTTTACCTCCCCCACTCGGTCCTACTAGTGCTATTTTTTCACCTTGTTCAATTTTGATAGAAAGCTGATTTAAGATTAATTTCTCTGAATATTTGAATGATACACCTTCATATTCAATTGTATCTGGTTCATCTATAAATTCGATAGCGTCGTCATTATCTTTAATTTCTGGATCCATATTTACAATTTCTTTGAAATTTTTGAATCCTGCAATACCTTTAGGAAATAGTTCAATAACCATATTAATAGACTCTAACGGTTTAAATAACAGATTTGTAATCATAATAAACGCTACAAATCCACCATATGACAACGATCCATTTAATACAAAATAACTTCCTAAAATCAGCACAAAGATTAACGTTAATTTTTGAGCAATATGACTAATTGACAAGTTCCAAGACATATATGAATATGCTTTTAATTTTGTCGCTCTAAAATTATCATTGACCTTTTTAAATCTTGCTAATTCGTGACCCTCATTTGTAAATGCTTGTACAAGACGCATACCACCAACATTATCAGCAATAAGCTCATTAAATCTCGAAACATTGCTAAATAAGTTCTTAAAAGCACCTGACATCTTTTGATTAAAGTAAATCGTTAATACAAAAATAATCGGTACAACACAGAACGTAATAAGCGCAAGTTTCACATCGATCGTCAACATAATGACAAATGAACCGACTAGCGTCATCACAGCTACAAACACATCTTCAGGTCCATGGTGAGCAACTTCTCCAATATCCATTAAATCGTTCGTTAATCGCCCAATGATTTTACCTGATTTTTGGTTATCAAAGAATCCAAAATTCATTTTTTGAATATGCTCATAAAGCTCATTACGAATATCTCTTTCAATATTAGTCCCCAGTTTATGCCCCCAATACGTCACGATGAATTTTAATACAGATTCAACAACGTATATGAATAATAAAAGAAAAACAAAAATCACAATCCAATTCCAATTCTTAGTTGGCAATAGCTGGTCAATAAATATACTCGTTATAAGTGGAAACACCAATTCGAGAATACCTACGAAAACAGCCGAACCAAAATCTAAGAAAAACAATCCTTTATAGGGTTTATAATATTGGAAGAATTCTTTCATAATGGACCTCCTAAATAAATTTCGACCAAATTTAATTATACTATAGAATTATATTTTTTCTGCACTTTTTAAGAATTTATTTAAAATTGTTTTTGTATCCGAAATAAAAGTGGTAACGAGTGACGGGGGTGGATTTTCGGGTCGATATTTATCTTTATCGACCTGTAAATCCTGTTTTCGGGTCGATAATTTATTTTATCGGACTGTAAATCCCGTTTTCGGGTCGATAAATTTTTTTATAGGCCTGGTAATTCCATTTTCGGGTCGATAAATTTTTTTATCGGTCCATATTTCCCGTTTCTGGACCGGTAAATGGAATTACCGGTCCAGAAATCACACAACACAAAAAGGAAGAGGCAACGCCACCTCAGCGTTGCCTCTTCATCTCAAACTTCTATATTAATGCGTCGTTTCCTTTTTCTTGTTCTACTAATTTTTTATCATATATCTTAATAAATGGGAACCAAATTAAGAATGCTACAAATCCACAAATTAATGAAACAAGTACTGCCATTAGACTTCCTGCTGTTCCAATAAATGCCCCAAATCCAATCGGTGATGGCCATGGTACTTGTGCAATAATTGGTTTCACAAGTTCTAATTTAATTGTCCAATACCCTATTGAAGCTGATACCATTGGTGCTAGGAAAAATGGAATGGCTAAGAATGGGTTATAAACAATTGGTAATCCAAATACAAGTGGTTCATTAATGTTAAATAATCCTGGTGCTAATGATGCTTTTCCTAATACACGTAGTTGCTCTGATTTAGCTAAAAATGCGATAAACACACATAGTCCTAATGTCGCACCTGATCCACCCATAACAACGAATGAGTTCTGGAATTCTCCTGCAAATGGAATATTCGCTCCTTCAATATTTAATTGCATGTTTGATAAAACAATTGGTGTAATAAAAGCACTGATAATATTTGCGCCGTGAATACCTACAATCCAAAGTGCATGAATTAAGAAGTAAATCACGAGTATACCAATCCAACTACTTGTTAAGTTAACAACAAATCCAAATGGTACAGCAATAATTTTGAAAATATCCGTATCAAAAGCTACTAATATTCCCGTAAACGCCAGTATAACGAAAGCAACTAAGAATGCTGGAATTAATGCTGTAAATGATCTTGAAACCCCTTCTGGTACCGCTTCTGGCATTTTAATAATCCATTGACGTTTCACACATAGTCTATATAATTGAACGGCTATAATAGACATGATAATTGCTGTGAATATCCCAGTCGTACCTAGCCTACTGACACCATCACCAGACATTTCCCAACCATTAAAGATATTGACATCTTTTTTCATAATATTAACTAAGACCATTTTACCGTCATCCATTACTAACTGTGGAATGGCCATAAAGTAAGCAAACATAGACAATAATGCACCGTTAAGTGGATTAACATCTAAATCTTCTTCATCTGCGTAAATTTTAGTATATTCATAACCAATAACTAAACAGAAATACAGGGCTAGTATCCCCATCGTTGCTTTATTGGCTAACATGTACAAATCACCAATTTTTAAAAATGTACTATTCCAAAATCCTTCTAAAAACGTAAAAGTCTGTGGAATAACGTTTAACACTAAAAACATTGACCCTACAATTGTAAAAGGTATACATGCCATACCAGCTGCCATAATTGCTCTTACAATTCTAAATGAAGCAATTTTCCCCATTGGACCCATTAAATACTTCTCTAAAAAAGCAAAAACTTTATTTTCTGATCCCATATCAAGACCCCTTTTCTTTGATTAGTTTATTGCATTTTCAAATCTTTGTAGTCGTTTATAATGCCAGTCTTTATCATGTCGAATATTGTGTAATCTAAATAAGATGAATCCACTGATGCATAAACCACATACCAATATGCCAACTACGAAAAGTCGAGATGCTGATTGATCCACAATAAATGGATATAAATATTGGAATAATGGTGTGAATAATATAATTGGTATAAGCAATAGATTGACTGCGCTTATACTTAAAAAGCAATAATAAGTATATTTCGCTTGATTTGTATGATTACCATACATTCTGACTTGTTCTGCAACGCTGATCAAAATCACAATCATCAACACAAGTGGCAGTATCAATGCTAAAGAGCGACTCATCACAAGCGTAAAAAACCAATATAAATTAGAAAAGAAGAACAAAGCAGACATATATCTCACTAATAAAAATCGATTGAAGTACATAGCTTTGAGACTTGTTTCTCTTCTATTTTTTTCAATTTTATTTTTTGTTTCTTGATCCATTTTTCATCCCTCGTTTATACTGCATCATTTACTTTTTGATACAAATACAACATCTCAATTGCGACTTCTTTTAACGTCATTGTTGTCATAAGATGATCTTGTGCATGAACCATAATAATTTCCATATTAATAGACTCACCTGATGCATATTTTTGTAGTAAATCCGTTTGAGATTGATGCGCTAACGTAATCTCTTGGTTTGATTCATCTAATAGTTGTTCCGCTTCTTCATAGTTGTTTTCACGCATCTTTTTAAAAGCATCATGTATATTTGTACGCGCAGTCCCACTATGTAAAATAATTTCAAAAGCAACAACTTGAATTTCTTCTTGTTCCATAGACTAACTCCCTTTACTTGTGATATTGACCAATCATATAGTTTTTAAAGCTGTTATAATCCTTACAATTCATAAGTTCAGAAATTTTGTCATCTGAATCTATGAGGTTCACGATAATATCGATGATCGTTTTGAGCTCATTGTCGTTATATTTTGAAGGTGATAACATAATGATTAGCTTAATATTTGGAAACTGTTCATTCCAATACACCCCGCCAGGCACAAGTGCTACGGCTATACTTGAATAATCTCCAACTGGATGTGCTGTATGTGGAACAGCTACTTCATCACTGAATACAACTGTACTCAACTCTTCTCTATACCGAAGTTGTCGTTTCAACTTCTCTTCAAAACAAGGCTCTTCTTTAATACTTAATTGCTTGATCAAAAGCTGATATAGCTGATGTTTAGTGATTGGTTCTTCGATATAATTAAACGCATGTTCACTACAATATTGACTAAAGAAAGAACTATATTGTTCAAGTGCCATATTCTCTTCTAACACATGATTATATAAGAATTTTGAATCATGATGATGAACAAATGTATTAATTTTCTTAATATCTTGATCATTGAGTAATACATTCACTTGTATGACAGGTACTTTAAATACGATGGTTGATAAATCAATAGATGAAATAATTAAATCAATATTTTCTAATTTTTCGTCTGTTATTTCATAGTAACTAATCACATCAATGATATTCATCTGCAAACTAAATTCTTTTTCTACTCGAACCTTTAACATCTGTGCACTACCATAACCAGTTGCACAAATAACGAGGACATTTAACTTTTCTCTTTGGTAATATTTTTCAATAGCTGCAAGTAAATGTAATGTTAAATACGCCCATTCCCCTTCACTGACATCTTGGTCTTTTAACTCTTCTAATTCACCAAAATATTTTTTTGTCATCGTAAGTGACGCTTCATTTTGTGATTTAATGTCATTCAAAATCGGATTTTCCAAGTGGATATTATTGCGAATCCGTTTAATCAACGGTTGTAAATGGGTAACAAGCCCATACAATAATTGACTGTCTGACGACATTGGAAATCCAAAATCTGTTTCTATTTTTCCTAATATTTGAGACACACGATGAGATAAATCACTCTCTTCATCGCTTTCTTGTTGTTTTGAACCTTTGCTCATAATATGCAAACTGATATACTTCGCTTCTTCTTCTGGAAACGATATTTGATAAATACGTTCAACACGATTTAAAATTTTTCTCGCGACTGACAATTCATTTTCTGTTAATACCTCTTCATTAGAAGCAATTGTTTTTAAACAATGCCCATCTAACAGTCTTCTAATCATCAGTCCTAAATGTAGTACAAGATTTTGGAGTATATAATCTGATAAATATACTTTAGATTCTCTCGTTTCATCTACAACAATGATTGCCAACTCTTCCATATTAATTTGCTGCAAAAGTGGCGTATCTTGAAAATATTTATTAATAGAATGAAAAAACCTATTTCCTAAGAAATAATCCATTATAAAATGTCTTTTATCTCGTTCATCTCCACCAATTACAATTCCATGTTGCTGTTTACTCACGAGTTCTAAGTTATATTGTCCAATAACCTTTTTTATATTTGCGATATCGTGAGATATTGTGGATCTCGAGATAAATAATTGTTCGCTTAATTGCTCAATCGTAATAGCTGTCTTATTAAAAAGTAATAAATTCAAAATATAATATTGTCTATCTTTTGAATCATTGATACTTTCTTGATTCACAGATTTAGTGCTTAAATATCTTTTTAAAAAGTTTTCAAATTCAATCATTAAATTGATTTTGAGTTGATAACCATATCCTTGTTTAGCAATCAAAGTTGCACCATTTTTTTCAATTTCAGGTTTAAGGGTTTTGATATATTTTCGAATCGTTCTATCTGAGAGTTGCAAGATCGTTGCAATTTCTGAGCTTTTGACAAATTCATTACGTCGCTGTGATAAATAACTGAGTATATCTATTTCTCTTTGACTAAGCATAAGCTTCCCTCATTTCATAGAGAATATTATACTGATTATTCTATGTCTTGCAAAATTACACTTGCCAATTTTTCAATGCCCATTGGAATCGGAACATACGCTTGTGGCGGGATATTTACTACTGGTTTATTAACTCTATCTCCAGCTTCTTTTAACTTTTTAAAATACATTTTAGTTTGTGGACTCACTAAATATAAATCGAAAGATTGTTTTTCAATCATTTTCCCGCCTTCATTTGCTGAAACGGCATCGACTTCAATATCATGTCCTTTTTCTTGTAAGTAACTCGTTGTTTTTTTAGCCATAAGTGATGATGACATACCTGCTGCACATATAATTAACGCTTTTTTCATAATAAAAACCTCCAAATGTTATAATTGTTCTCCGTTACTTGCAATAACTTTTTTGTACCAATAAAATGAATCTTTTTTAGAACGGTCTAACGTACCATGACCTTCGTTATCTTTATCTACATAAATAAAGCCGTATCTCTTTTTCATCTCGCCCGTTCCGGCAGATACTAAATCTATACAACCCCATGGTGTATATCCCATTAAATCGACACCATCTTCATCGACAGCTTTGATAAATTGTTCGATGTGTGTTTTTAAATATTCAATTCTATAATCATCATGAACAATGCCGTCTTCACCAAGTTCATCAATTGCACCGAAGCCATTTTCAACAATAAACAATGGTAAATGATACATATCTGTAAACCAGTTCATCGCATATCTTAAGCCTTCAGGGTCAATTTGCCATCCCCAATCCGAAGCTTGTACATAGTCATTTTTTACTAAATCACGTGTTTCAACATAATCATATTTTTCGTTAGATTTTTCATGTGAAATTGCGAATGACATGTAATAACTAAAGCCAATGTAGTCTACTGTGCCTTGTTTCAAATCTTCAATATCTTGATCTGTAATATCTAAATCGAAAGATTTATCTTTGAAATACTGTGTCATATAACCTGGATATGCACCATGAACATGGACATCCGTAAAGTAATATCTCTTTTGCATCGCTTTTTGAGCCATTAAGATATCTTTCGGATTACAAGTTGCTGGATATATTGGACACATTGCTATCATGCACCCTATTTCAAAGTCTGGATTAATGTCATGACCAATTTTTGTTGCTTGAGCACTCGCAACCAATTCATAATGTGCTGCTTGATACATAATTTGTTCACGATTTTCACCAGGTTGATATTTCACGCCTGAATTCGTAAATGGCGCAAAATCTTCATCAAAGTTAGCTTGGTTATTAATCTCATTGAAAGTCATCCAATATTTAACTTTGTCTTTATATCTTTCAAAACAAACTGTTGCAAATCGAACGAAGAAGTCAATCACTTTCCTATTTCGGAAGCCACCATATTCAGTTACAAGATGATAAGGTAATTCAAAGTGAGACAATGTTACGACAGGTTCAATCCCATACTTCAAACACTCATTAAATAAATCATCATAGAATGCTAAACCTTGTTCATTTGGTTCTTGGTCATCACCTTTCGGAAAAATTCTCGACCATGCGATTGAAGTTCTGAAACATTTAAAGCCCATTTCACTAAACAATTGAATGTCTTCTTTATATCGATGATAAAAATCAATCGCTTCATGGTTTGGATAATATTTACCTTCAATAACGCCGTCTGTAATTTCTCGATTTTTCCCGTGAGAAGCTGCAGTCATAACATCTGCAACACTGATTCCTTTACCATCTTCTTGCCAAGCACCTTCAAGTTGATGCGCCGCTACAGCACCTCCCCATAAAAAATCCTCTGGTAGTTTTGACATTGAAACCTTCCTCCTTTAATCAAACATTTCTTAATACAATTTTATTGTAAACGTTTTCATAAACAAGTAGCATATCGAAAAGTTCCGTAGTATTACGGAAGTCTTTTATAATAGGTAGATTTTATGCATATTTGGATGAATTATTATGGTGAATGGGCAGCAGATTATAGTGAGGTGAAGTTTTCGGGTCGATAATTTTATTTATCGGCCTGAAAATTACGTTTTCGGGTCGCTATTTTTATTTATCGACCTGTAAATCTCGTTTTCGGGTCAATAATTTATTTTATCGGTCCATATTTCTCATTTCTGTACCGATAATTTTTCGTATCGGTACATATTTCTCTTTTCTGGACCGATAATTTTTCGTATCGGTCCATATTTCCCATTTCTGGACCGATACTACCTTTCCAATCAAATATGAAAAGGATGAGACAGCCCACACTGTCTCATCCTCTCCAACTTCCCATTTATCTATTGATTGATCTTGCTATTCTAGATACTGTATGGCGTTGCCCTCTAATAGCTTTACTTAATGCATATATATTTTCGACTGGTGCTAATCCACCATATCCTGCATCACCTATATGTTGAATATCAACGCCTAATGTTTTATTTTTAATAGCCATTTCTCTAATCGTCGCCTCATCCGAACCTTCTTGAGATGTACCGATTGCACTCATCACTAGTGCGCCATGTTTATGCGCTACTTGAACAGCTTCTCTCACTTCTTCTTCACTGACACCCCAAACTGTTCCTACTGCCGGCACTAATATAATATCTGCTCCAGCTTCTACAAAATTCGTTATAGCTTCTAAATTAACGACAGGCTCATCTACACCTGATCCGTGCATCTTACCAGCAATAATAAGTCCATTAAAATGAGATTTCCCTACTTTAATCGCTTCTAAAATATGATTGTTTGTAACACCAGTTGCTGGATTCCCAGTTAAACATACAAAATCAAAGCCTAATTTTTCAGCTTGTATAAAAGTTTCTTTAGTCGCTTTTCTACCAGCAGAAATATCCAGTTTGACTTCTGCCATATTCGCTTTATCATCAACTGGTTCTAAATTTACACCAATAGGTCTTCCGACAAGTTTCTTTAAATCCTGAACAGCATTGCCAGTACCTTGATAAGCATCATGGTATAGACCTTTAATTTCTGGTTCATTGACATCTAAAGCATTCAGTAAAATCATATCCGCTCCAAAAGCAGTCGCCATTTCCGCATTTGTAATATCTTGCACTAAAGCAGGCGTATGTACGACAACATTCTCACTAAGTACCGTTCTACCTTCACTCGCCTTAATACTTTGCTTCAATTCCTCTGATGAAAAGCTCAAAATATCAGACGTATTTGCACTAATTAATCGTTTAACCAAAATATTCACCCCTTCTTTTACTAACACAAACCAAAGATATATTTAAAAAATAACAAAGTCAAATTAATTTAAAAATAAAATATTGAATAATTAATGTTGATTCCTATAATTTAAATGATATTGATTATCATTATCATATTTTTGGGGGGTTAATTTATGAAAAGATTATTAGTTTTTTGCTTATGCTTATTATTTTTCTTAGCAGCTTGTAATAGCTCAGATACTAAAGAAAAGTCGTCAGAAACAAAATCGGATTCTTCATCTGATACTAAAGTATTTAAACAAGATGATGGGGAAAAAATCAAAATACCTAAAGATCTGAAAAGAATTGTTGTATTACATCCGACATACATAGGTGCATTAGTTGAATTTGGCCATAAACCTGTTGGCGTCATAGATTTTGTGAAACAAAATAAAACTTTATCTGATGCTACTAAAGGTGCAAAAATGTTAGGTCAAAATAATGTTGAAGATATTGCTAAAACAAAGCCGGATTTAATCATTACTACTAAAGAAGATAAAAACATTAATAAACTCAAAAAAATTGCACCAACTGTCCAAATGGATGCTATGAAATCAGACTACAAAGCTGCTACTAAAGAACTCAGGGAAATTGTAAATGAACAAGACAAAGCCAAAAAATGGATAAAAGATTGGGAAGAAAAACTTGAAAAAGATAAAAAATCTTTAGGTGATAAAGTAGACGGGAAAACTATTACAGTCCTACAATCAACACCAAAAGGTTTAACAGCTTTCGGTAAAAACTATGGACGTGGTACAGAAATTGTTTACGGTGGTTACGGAATGACACAACCTGAAAAATTAGAAAAAGAAACAAAGAATGCTTATATGGCAACGCCATCTGAAGAAGAACTTTCTGATTATACGGGTGATTATATTATACTAGCAACAATGGGAGAAACACCACAATTCACACAAACAACTAACTGGAAAAACCTTGATGCAGTCAAAAATAATCATATTATCGAATTAGATTTACAACAAACGCAATATAATGACCCAATTTCTCTTGAAAAACAAAGAGAAATTATTTTAAAACAACTAAAAGAAATGAAATAAAATATTACTGAGTATCGCTTTTAGCACACGTATAAAGTTTTCAACTTTATACGTGTGTCTTTTTATAAATATTAACTTGTTCTACCTCTTCTACTTTTTCTTTGCTTTTACTAATAGAAATGGTGGGAATTGTTTCAACTTATTAATACGAGCTTGATCGTACATTTTAAATACTTCCTCAGACTGCCCGAGGTCTTTTACACATTGAATTTCAAAGTCATTTTCTATTAAATTATTGAAGATTGTCTCAATTGTATGATGATATTTATAAACATCCGCACCTAGCCAATTTGCTGAACGAGATGACTCATCAAAATAATGTTCCATTCGTAAAAATATACCTTTGTCATCTTCTAGTGCAACTTCTGGATCTTTAGTGGCTGTTTGTATAGGATGTTCCATTGTAAAGAGTAACGTGCCACCACTATTTAATAGCTGATTCAACTTCTTAGCGCATCTCTTAAAATCTTCAATATAATGAAACACAAGTGAAGATACGGTGACATCATATGTTTCATTCGTCTCAAAATCCATAAATGATTCATGATATAACGTGACATTGTTAGTATTAAATTTTTCGCGACTTGCGTTAATCATATTGAGTGACTCATCTATTCCGGTAATGTGTTTAGAATGTAATTTCAACATATACGCAATCAAATGCCCCATACCACAGCCAATATCAAGTACTGTTTTGCCATTTAAATCTGGCATTAACCGTTTCATCTCAGGCATTTCAACGACTTCGTTATAACTTAATGCATGATTTCTTTTTTGTTTATAGCCTTCAAAGAAATCATCTTGATCATAAATATTCGTCATCTTAACATCCCCCTTTTATTAAATTTAGTATAGCAATCATTTATATAAAAAAGAACCTGAGACCACGTCGGTCTCAGGTTCTTTACTTTAATGTGCTAACATTTCTTCTTTTACTTCGTCTTTAGATAATTTAGATGGATAATATGTTGGCCAGTTATCTAATTCTTTTAAGACTTTATCTTTATCATTGCCTGTGAATATATGGAAATGTGCAGCTTTTTTAGGATAAATATTGTGATCGCTAAATTGTACATATTTCGGTAAGTTATCGTTTGATTCACCTTTTAATTTAAATGTGTATCTTACGCCTCTATTACCTTTTTCATATTTCAAGATATCATAGACATCGTACTCATATTCGCCAGTTGTTGTTTTGCCTTCTTTAGTGAAACTGATTTTATTGCCTTCAATTTTGATGTTTTCGACATCTGTTTTATAGCCTTTATCATAATAAGCTTTATATTCTTTTTCAGACATCTTGCCATCTTCTTCAGCTTTATGTTCGAAGACTTCATCAAGTGTGCCATCTTTTAAATATGGATATACTGATTGCCAGTCACCTTCATAATCTGATAGTTTACGGTCTTTTACTTGTGAATCTTTGAAATACCCTTTTTCAATTGCTTTATCATGAGCTGCAGCTTTCTTGTCATCTTTTGTTGTAATCTTGTCATTTAATGATTTTTCGATATTTTTAATATTTTCCTTCATTAATGATTGATATGAAAAGTCTTTTTCTTTTAATTGTTCTTTCGTTAAAGATTCCATATTATTAAATGTTAATGGCTTAGCATCTGTTTCTTTACGAATTGTGTCTGTAATTTTTGATGAAATATTGCTTTCATATAAGATGTATTTCGCATCTGTATCTTTAATTTCTTTAACAATTTCAGTTAATTCTTTTTGTGATGGATCTTCAGCATTCATACTTTGAACACCTTTTTGAACAAATCTATAACGATTTGCTAAGTAACCTAAAGATTCATGAGAGATAAATACTGTATGGCCTTCATGACCTTTAGTAGCATCTTTTAATGATTGATCGATATCCGATAATTCATTATTTAATTTTTTATAATTTTTCTCATAATCTGCTTTATGGTCTGGGTCTTTCTTAATTAATTCATCTTTAATTCCTTTGATCATTTCTTGGTCGATTTTAGGATCTAACCATACATGAGGATCAAATCCACCGTGGTGATGATGTTCATGTTCGTGTTCATGATCTTCATGGTCTTCTCCATGTTCATGATGTTCATCTTCGTCATCATGATCTTCCCCGTGCTCGTGACCATGTTCATGTTGATCTGTTAAAAGTTCTGATTGATCCATACTATTTTGAAGTGATAATTTTTTATCATCTTTTTTAATAGTTGAGGCAATTTTCTTTGCTACTGGATCTAAATCATCTCCTGTATAAACAAATAAATCCGCTTTACTCGCGTTTAAAATATCTTTTTGAGTTGGTTCATAACTATGTAAATCTGTTCCTGCAGGATAAATTGATTCTACTTCTACATGCTTACCGCCAATTTGTTCTATAAAAGATTTCAATGGGTAAACCGTCGTCTTAATCTTTAATTTATCAGAATCATTATTTTTGCTATCTGTTTGATTACAGCCAGCTAATACCATACAAATTGCAAAAACAACTGTTAGTACCCCAATCCATTTTTTCATCTCGTACACTCCTTATACAAATAGTAACGTTTACGATTTAAAATTATATACGTATATTTATTAAAAAACAAGACCCTATTTAGAATAATTTTTTATAGTATGTTTATTTTGTTTAGTTGAAAACGCTTTAGTATAATGACATCAAGACATACATTAATTAAGAGGACGTGTTTAAATGTTACAAAATAGAAAAATCATCATGGATTGTGATCCTGGGCATGACGATGCTATCGCATTAATATTGGCTGGTGCTCAATCTAGCCCATTAAATATCTTAGCAGTGACAACTGTTGCGGGAAATCAATCAGTAGATAAGAATACAACAAATGCGTTAAATGTATTAGATATTATGAATAGAGGCGACATTCCTGTTTCAGTCGGTGCGGACAGACCTTTAATCAAGAAAGCTGCATTTGCTGAAAGTATTCATGGTGAAAGTGGCTTAGATGGTCCTGAATTACCGAAAGTTCCAAACTTAAAGCCTACAAATCAGCATGGTGTAAATGTCATAATTGATGAAGTACTAAACAGTAACGAACCCATTACACTCGTAGCAACAGGACCATTAACAAATGTTGCGATGGCGCTTATCCAAGAGCCTAAAATTGCTCATAATATAGAAGAAATCGTCATTATGGGGGGGGGAACGTTTGGAAATTGGACTCCTACTGCTGAGTTTAATATATGGGTTGATGCAGAAGCAGCGAAAAAAGTATTTGAAAGTGGCATCCCAGTTGTAGTATTCGGATTAGATGTGACGCATCAATTATTAGCAGATGATGCTGTAATTGAAAGATTTCATCAAATCAATAATCCAATTTCTCATTTCGTAGTTGAGCTCTTAAAGTTCTTTAAATCTACTTATAAATCGCAATTCGATATGGACGGTGGTCCAATCCATGATGCTTGTACAATTTTATATTTACTGCACCCTGAAATATTCACATTACAAAAAACATTTATTCAAATCGAACATCAAAGTGACCTCACATATGGCACAATGTCTGTTGATTTGCATAATACTTATAAACAAGAACCTAACGCCTATTTCGCTACAGAAGTAAATGTAGACTTAGCTTGGGACATCATGGAAAAAGCTTTAAAAAGTTATGAATAAAAAATAAAAGGCTAGGATATCATCGATATCCTAGCCTTTTCTATTTAATCAACCACGTTATACTTCTTCTTTCAACTCACCATCTACCATTTTAAATACTTTATCACAGTATGATGTCAGTCTTTGATCGTGCGTTACGATAATACATAATTTATTTAATTCTTTTGTTTCTCTTCTCAATATTTCCATAACTTCTATTGCATTTTCTGTATCTAATGATGCGGTTGGTTCGTCTGCTAGTATAACGGATGGATTTGTGTAAAGTGCTTTAGCGATAGCCACTCTTTGTTTTTGACCACCCGATATTTCACTTGGTAATTGGGATAAAATTTTATCCAAACCGAGTTGTTTCAATAACCTTGTATGTTCTTCTTCATTCATAACGTCTTTTTTCACTTTTTTAAGTAATTCAAATTGTTGTTGTATGGTTAAAAACGGTATTAAATTACTTGTTTGAAGTATAAAACCGATTTCTTTTAATCGTAGTTTAGATAATTGTTTTTCATTAAATTGATTGATATTTTGACCGTTTAAAGACACAGTACCTTCTGAGGGTAATTGCAAGGCACCTGCCATTGTTAACAATGTACTTTTCCCTGATCCTGATGGTCCAATAATGGCAACTAGTTCGCCTTTTTCTAATTTAAAGTTGGTTGATTTTACTGCTTCTATCGTTCTATTACCGTCTTTAAATGACTTTGTGACATTCTCAAATGCTAACATGTTTCCGCCTCCTAACTAATGACTTTCAATGGTTCTACTTTTCGTATACTTAATACTGAGAATAAACTACCTAAAATTGCGACGATAATAAGCACGATACCGTATAATAACATTGTTAAATAATCAAATTTAATAGGCACTGCTTCTGGTAAGAACGAACCTGTTAACACCGTTAATCCAAAGCCAATCAATGTACCGATTAAAGCGATAATAATCGTTTGGCTCATGACTGAACGTGCTAAAAAGCCATTCGTTAATCCTTGCGCTTTTAAGACACCAAATAAATTTCTCTTTTGTAACGTAATAATGTATAAGAATATACCAATAACCATTGCTGAAATCGCAAATAAGAACACAATCATAAAGTTTAATGTTAAATTTTGCGCTTGATAGCCTGGTAATTTCGTAATAAATGATTCAATGTCATCTACTTCTAAATCTTTGTTTAATTCAACATCTTTCCAATTTTTATCTTTAACGACTAGCGCATTGATTTTATCGCCTTTCAGCATCGGATTTAATTTCCCAATCGTTTCATTATTTGTAAATAAGACAGGTGATGCATTAAATTTAGAACTCACTGAAAAACCGACAATTTTTAATTCTTCATCACTATTTGAAAGTGTTAATGTGTCCCCGATTTTAAATCCTTTTGTTTTTAAAGTATGATCTGCAACGACTTCATTATTCTTCTCAAACAGTTTGCCGTCTTCTATTTTAGGCATTAAGAAACCTTTTCCATCGATACCAAAGACTGTCGCATTCTCTTTGTTTTTACCGTCTGAAGCTATAACAGCCGTTTGCTTTAATCCTTCACTTTTATCAAATTTGCCTTTAACATCATCTGTATTAATAGATGATTGTGCAACTGTTTGATTGGCATCTTTATTCAATACAATCGCATCTGCTTTCCATAAATCGACTGCTTCCCTATTCATATTCATTAAACCGTTTGCTAATCCTGATAATAAGAATAAAAGATAGCTAATCATAACTAATACGCCAATGATCAGACCAAACTTCGTCTTATTTCGTCTCATTTCATTCCAAGCTAAAAACATACTTCCAGCCCTTTCCTGAATCTAAATTTTCTATTATTTAATTATAACATTATTATTTAATTATCTTAAAATAATAGCAACATTGTATTTATAAAAACGTTCATGTATTATTGATAACGATTATCAATTAAGGAGGTGTCAAATTGGCACAAAAAGAAATTTGCATCATTGGTACGCCACATATTCGGTTAGACCAAAGCAATCAATATTTTTTAGAGACTTATCAACGATACTTAGAAGACGCTACCGTCATTTTGAATAAATTAGAGCAATACAATCCAGATTTAATCGCAATTGAATGGGATATTAAAAATAAAAATCAATTAGATAAAGACTTTAATCAACTATCCCGTAAACATTTGCCGCTTCAACTCAACGAACATCATTTTTTAGCGATACCACTCGCATTGAAATTAAATTTACCAACTGTTATTCCAATCGACAACAATCAAATGCAAACACGTAAGATTCGTGCAGCATTTGCAGATGAATACCTTGAA
Source organism: Mammaliicoccus sp. L-M44 (assembly GCF_022386355.1). Taxonomy (NCBI): domain Bacteria; kingdom Bacillati; phylum Bacillota; class Bacilli; order Caryophanales; family Staphylococcaceae; genus Mammaliicoccus; species Mammaliicoccus sp. L-M44. Next base: position 23,399 of record NZ_JAJNIU010000004.1, read on the forward strand.
AATGATAACCCTATACTATACCAACATTTAAACGAAGCAAAACAAAGTCATCAAAATAAAAAGGGACAAGATTTATCATTATATGAACAATTAACTGAATATCAGGATTCAGTCATTCCTTTAGAACAAGTTTTTGCCATTCGTTCACTTGCAGATAGTCCAAGTATCGCCTTTTCACTTGAATGGTTAGAACGTAATCAATTTATGGCCAACCACATCATGAAAAATGCGCTCAACCATGATAGAACAGTTGTCTTTACAGGTATGAGTCATGTCAGAATTTTAAAATTCATGTTAGAATCAACAGGTTTATTTAAAGTCGTTCCATCTATAGATATATTAAAATAAAGGAGCATACATATGAAAAAGTTACTTTTATTAATGGTCATCACACTTATATTAGCAGCATGTGGTCAAACAAAAGGAACAAGTGATTCAGACAGCAAGAAAGAAACAGTCACAGTTAACCAAAAATATGAATTACGTGGTAAATATAAAGACGGTAGAGATGCAGAACAGAAAGACGAAAAAGTTAAAATCACGAAAGATCCTAAAAAAGTCGTTACATTTGATTACGGAGCAACAGACATCATTAAAGCACTCGGTAAAGAAAATAATGTAGCCGGTATTTCAATAGGTTCAAGTGATTCTATGCTACCTAAAGAATTAAAATCTTTTACGAAAGATAAATATACAAATGTCGGTGAATTAGGAAAACCAAATTTTGAAAAAAATAGCTGAAATCGATCCAGATTTGATTATCTTTTCAAATCGTACAGAAACATTAAAAGAATTTAAAAAAGCTGCCCCTAACGCATCACTTCTTTATATAGGTTCAGATGATAATGCCGTCGTAAAATCCGTTTCAGATAATACGACGAAACTCGGAAAGATTTTTGGAGAAGAAAAGAAAGCTAAAGAACTTACAGATCAACTTAAAAATGAAGAACAAAAAGCTAAGAAATCAGTGAAAAATATAGATAACAGTGTCATGCTGATGCTTACAAGTCAAGGTGAATTATCAACATACGGACCAGGCGGAAGATTCGGTGGCCTACTCTACGATCAACTTGGATTTAAACCAGCAGATAAAAAAGTGAAACCAAATCCACACGGCCAACCCGTCAGCTTTGAATACGTCGCTTCAAGAGATCCAGAAGTCATATTCGCTATGGATAGAGACAAAGCAACAGATGGAAAAGGAACAAGTAAGAAAGTACTAGGAAATGACGTACTTAAAGACGTAGATGCCATAAAAAATAATAACATCATTAACTTAGACGCAAAATCATGGTACTTCTCATCAGGTGGAATCAAATCTACAACGAAACAAATACAAGAAATACAACAAATCGCGAAGAAATTACAATCACAGAAATAATAAGTGTGGATGGTGATGTTGAAGTTGTGGCTAACTTCCACTATTCGGAATTCTGGTAATTAGAACGTTGTAACTTCCATTATTCGGAATTCTGTCCCTTACAGCATGCAAACTTCGACATCTTATACGACAAAAAACGCCACTGACTCCTTCCAGTGGCGTTTTCCTTTATCTATTCTGTTTCACTTTCATAATATATCCAAACAATCCGATTCCCCATAATAAAAATAGTGGATCCCACACGAATGCTTGTCCGAAGGCTGTAAAATAGTTATGGTTTTTGATTATTTTACACATTTTCAATATGCCAATTATCATGTTTAATCCACCATAAATCATTAGAAAAATACTGCCTATTAAAGATATGATATATATTTTCTTATCAAAATGATTGGTTAATGTTAATGGCACGATGGTCGCTAAAAATTTAAATACACCTATTAGCAACAGCGCGATATTAATCCATATTCCAAACTGTGCACTTAACGTGAAGACCCATGAGCCAACTGTTATGAGACCCGCTTCTCCACCAAGTCCCCAATACAATGAAAATAGTGCATGCACACTTCCTGCTATGATAAATAATGATATATACTTTTTCATTCAATCACCTATTTATAATCATAAATTTTCTTCGATATATATTTTTATATTTCGATAACTTGTATTGTATTTTTAATTTCAGTTGCTAAATCAGTCGTTCGCCATTCTCTTTGATAACCGAGACATGGACATATATATTGAATACCACTTTCTTCTATTATATTACGAAAATGCACATGCCCCATAATACTGTATTTGATTGGATATGCTTCATAGAACTTATCAAAGTCTGATGTACCTATAAATGCATTAAAATAATCAAATATTCTATGTGGCATTGGAACTGCAAATTTACGATTGGTCACAATATGCGTCATTAATATAATGTTTTTATCTTTCACCTGTTCTAAATCATTTTTCACGGATTCGGCAGCTAATCGCGACATTTCTAAGTCTGACTTACCCCAATCGATATGTTCTTTATCTAACCATGTAGAGCCGTAATATTTTCTACGTTCTAATCTTTCCAAACTAAATTTGTTTTGATCTGCAAAGCTATAATCATACCATCCACTATGCCCGACAATCGCCCAATCTTCATTCACAATATATGGACTTGCTATAATACTTTCAGGTTGTGCTTTATAATATTCAAAAATTTCATATGAACTTTTTTCTTCTTGATCTTTTTTCCAATAATCATGATTGCCTGGTATAAACAGCACTTCAACTTTAGAATGACGCTTAACATTATTTACAAACTGCATCGTCTGTAAATAATGATTTGAAACATCACCTGCTATTAATAAAAGGTCTAAATTCAAATGTGTAATTTCTTGCGCTAAAATATACTCAAAATCTTGAGGATAGTAATCTTTACTTCTATCTATATGCAAATCTGAAATGGTACCAATTCTCATATGCATGACCTAGCTTTCTTTAAAATAACGTTGTATATCAATTTTATATTAACATATTCTACCCATGTATCCTTTATAATAGAATTAAGATTTAAATGGGAGGTTTTAAGTTGAATATTTTACAATTTGAAGACTACTTAAAAATAGATACAGAATCTTTTAATCAAATAGATTTGCGCACTTTGAACCACTATATCGAAAGATTCATGTACACTGTACCTTTTGAAAATATTAGCGTTCAAAATAAAGAACCGATTTCAGTGAACATTGATGACTTATTTAATAAAATTATACAACGCCATCGCGGTGGATTTTGTTATGAATTAAATACGATTTTTCAATATTATTTAAAAGAAAAAGGATTTCACGTCGAGCGTGTGTCAGGAACGATTCATACACCAGATGACAATTGGAGTAGAGATGGTTCACATATGTCGACAATCGTACATTTAGATCAATCTTATATTGCAGACGTGGGATTTGGTGACTTACCAACAAAAGCTATTCCAATTTCTCAACCAGATAATATTCAAGTCATTGATGATGTTAATGGTCATTACCGTGCTATTTTAGATGAGGATAGTGTCATTCATCTTCAAAAACAGTTAGATGACCAATCATGGCGCACATCTTATTTAACAAATGAAATCAGTAGAACGTGGGACTTCTTTATAGAACATTTAGATTATAATGAACACAATCCTGATTCAATATTCGTTCAGAAACTAATTATTACAATGGCTAAAGAATATGGTAGAGTAAGCATGTCTTATGATCATTTAACCATTACGTCTAAAAATCATAAACAAAAAGAAATCTTCAAACGTGATCAATATAAAACCATATTAAAAAAATATTTCGGAATAGATGAAACAATTCATACGTTGGAAAGTTGAGGTTTTAAGTGTGATATCAAATAGTGAATTACAAGAACTAGATTTATTTGATTTAATCAGTGAACGTCACGGACTTGTACGTTCAAGATTAGAAAATATGTGGAACGAAACACATGACATGCATATTTCAGGATCTGAATGGTACATTATGGCTAAAATTTATAAACATAAAAGAACGATGGCATATATTAACAAGCACGTTAATATCTCTAGACAAGCCGTTCATAAATTTGTAAAACAATTAAACAACAAGGGCCTAGTCGATATACAAGATGTTGAAGGTAACAAGAAAGAAAAGTCCCTACAATTAACTACTCTCGGTGAATCTTGTTATCTTGAAAGTAAACAACATAAAGCGTTGTTAGAACAACAAATTATAGAAACAATTGGTGAAGATAACGTTCATAAATTAATAGAAATTATGAAAATGGATTGGAAAATAGAATAACTTTTTTGTAAACCTAGTTGACAATATAACGAAATTTCTGCTAAAGTAAATGAGTTATTATTTTAATAATAATACTAATAATTCAAACTATGCTTTTGCTAGTTGCATACGCTCTCAGCAAAATATTAATACACATTCATCGTGTATTCACTAGTAGAAGGAGATTAAAGAATTCATGATCAAAGCAGAAGTAGAAGTTAAAAGTCCAAAAGCAATGGCCTTAATATTAATGTTAGGTGCATTTATAGGCTTATTTGGAGAAACAGCATTAAACATGGGTTTAACAAATGTTATGGAAGATTATCATATAAGTGCACCACTGGCACAATGGTTAACAACTGGTTATCTATTAGTACTTGCTATACTCGTTCCAATTTCCGCCTATTTAACACGTTGGTTTACAACACGTCAGCTTGTTTTAGGTGGATTTATTATTTCATTGATCGGTACTTTGCTTGCAGCCTATTCACCTATCTTTGCCATATTGATGATTGGCCGTCTCATTCAAGCTATTGGAACAGGTATTATCCTGCCAGTTATGATGACCGTTATGCTCACAATATTCCCAATTAATAAACGTGGTATCGTAATGGGTATAATGGGGTTAGTCATTACGCTCGCACCAGCTATCGGACCAACACTTTCTGGGATTATTATTTCAACATTAAGTTGGCATTTTATTTTTTGGTTTAGCGCATTATTTTATATCGTTTTATCCATTTTCGCTTACGCTAAAATCAGCAATGTTTCAGAAATTACAAAACCAAAAATCGACTTTATATCTATCATTTTATCTACCGTTGGATTTGCAGGATTAATTTACGCATTAAGCACGATGGCAGAAGTTTCGATCAGTTCTCCTGTCGTATGGTTACCACTTATCGTTGCGATAATAGCGTTAATACTTTTCTGTATGAGACAATTAAAAATGAAAGAACCTATGTTAAATCTATCGGTCTTTAAACATCCGATGTTTACGTTAGGTGTCATAATGATTTTCTTATTAATGTTGATTATATTATCAACAGCTATTTTATTACCTATTTATTTAAAAGGTAGCCTACTTTTATCAGCTGCACTCGCTGGTTTAGTTCTATTACCAGGAAATGCAACAAACTTTGTATTATCTCCTGTTATCGGAACATTGTTTGATAAATACGGCGCAAGATATTTTGGTATAGCTGGATTTTTATTAATATTAATTTCGAGTATTGGATTTACAATCGTACTTTCATCATCTACACCTGTCTGGGTGATCATTTGTTTATTCATCGTACTATTTCTAGGTGTAACGATGGTTATGATGCCAGCTCAAACGAATGGTCTTAACCAACTACCACCAAACTTGTATGCAGATGGTTCAGCCGCTATGAATACATTAATGCAAGTTGCAGGTTCTGCTGGTACAGCACTAGCTATAACACTTTATACTATCGGACAACAACAAGTAACAGGTGGCTCAAGTGATTTAAATGGAAGAGAAATAATCGCACATGCTGTACAATTTGTATTTTATTTTATAAGTACAGTTGCAGCATTAGGACTCATCACGTCATTATTTGTTAAAAGCAAACATTAAAATAAGCCGGCGACGTCATAAACGTCCCGGCTTTCTACATATATTAATCTGTTTTTATTTTACCTTTTTGTATTTCTTGTTCTGTCCACCATAGTGCATCTTCAGGATTTTTAACGGCATGTTCGAAATCTTTTTTAGAAGATACTGTTGGATATGATCCTTTTAATGCTTTACCTGAAGTTGTTTCAAACAGGAATAGTATCGTTACAAATCCTATAACACTTACAGCTGTTAAATAATAAGCTGGTGCTAATGGATTTTGTGTGACATGTACTAACCATGTTGAAACTAATGGTGTTGTACCACCAAATATTGAAACAGATACGTTAAATGTAACTGCTAATGTACGGTAACGAACATCTGTATAGAAAATACTTGGTAATAAACTTGGCATTGCACCTTCATATGTTGATAAGAAGAAACCAAGAATAAAGATACCTAATGATATAAACATTAATTGGTTAAGTCCTATGAAATAGAACGCTAGCATTGAAAATGCTGTTAAACCAAATGTACCGAATAACACAACTTTTTTGTTACCGATTTTGTCACTTAAACGACCGAATATAAATGCTAATGGTACCATAATAACCATTACACTTGTAATCAATACAGTACTAACTGTAGTTGAAATACCAATTACTTCGTCTAAGTATGACGGCATATAAGAAAGTAACATATAGTTTGTAATATTAAAGAACGCAACTGCTATAAAGCAAACGATAATATCTTTTTTATGATTTTGAATAATTGAAATGAATGGTTCTGGTTTTTCATCATTCTCAGAAATATCATTTTCAAAAATTGGTGTTTCATCTAAATGTCTTCTTAAATAAAGTCCAACTAAACCAAGTGGTGCACCTAGAATGAATGGAATTCTCCAACCCCATGCTTGCATTTGTGCATCTGATAAACCAATAAATAATCCACTTGCTAATAACGAAGCTAAAATATAGCCACCTAACGTACCAATTTCTAATCCACTACCTAAAGCACTTCTTCTATTGTCTGGAGAAGATTCTGCAATATATACCATTGCACCTGCATATTCCCCACCAGTTGAGAACCCTTGAATAATTCTCGCTAATAGTAATAAGACTGGCGCCCAAATACCTATTTGATCATAAGTAGGCAATAATCCAATTAATAACGTTGAAGCTGCCATCAATACGATAGTAGTTGTAAGAACGGTTTTTCGTCCAAGTTTATCGCCGATTTTACCAAATATAATACCACCAAGTGGTCTCATTAAGAACGCAATCGCAAATGTAGCGAAAGTAAATACTAATTTCAGTTCATCATTTTCAACTGATGTAAAGAAATTCTTACTAATGATAATTGCTAAATAAGAATAAAGACCAAAGTCAAACCATTCCATAGCATTACCAATACCTGTAGCATAAACACTTTTTTTAGTTTGTTTCATATCTACAACATTTATTTTATTCTTGTTGAATTTCATGTTTTTATAAACACCCTTTCAATATAGTTATGTATACTACCATATTGAAAAATAAGCACAACCGTAATTTTACACTTTGTTAAGTATCCACTTTTGTGAAAAACACCACAAGTATATAACCTTATTAGCCTCATAAGTGGTCGACCAATGTTGTAAAATCACTCATATTTCTTGGATAATTTTATAAAAAAAACAGAAAAAAGCTTTTTCAAAGCTTTTTTCTGTTCTAATTATTTTAAATTATTTCAATCTTTGAACCTTCTTGAAGTTTCACGATTTCTTTGTCTTCTAAATATAATGACCCAGATTGTTCTGCATTTGTACTTCCATCAAATTTTAAAGTAATATGCCCTAAATCATTTAAATTTTTATTTACTGCAGATCCTACTTTTGTAATTTCATATTCTGTTCCATCAATGAATAATTTATTTGATTCAGTAATCTCATTTTCAACTGGATTAATATCAATAATGTAACAAAAATCTACTAATTCATTTGGTGCGTTATCACCAAATAATATAATCATCTTTTCTGCTTCAAATGCATTAGCATCTTTTCCTATTTTTTTAATCTCTGTTTGATACATGTCATTTACTCTCCTTATTTATTTATATAGACCGAAGCTTGCTAACCAGGCGACGAATACCCTAGGCACACCGTTTAAGAATCGTGAATATAGAACAGATGGCACACCAACTTCAATCGTTTTAGTTTCTGCTTCTGCTAAACCTAATCCAACCGGAATAAAGTCTGCAGCATTTTGTGTATTTATTGCAAATAATGCTGGTAATGCTAAATGAGGTGGGATGTTACCTTTACCAATTTCAACACCAATAAGTGTTCCTAATACTTGGCCGATAACGCCACCAGGTCCTAATAATGGACTTAAGAATGGTAATGAACATATAAGTCCAATAGCTAATAATCCCCAAATATTACCTGCTAATGGTGACATAAATTTAGCAAATAAATCACCAATTCCTGATCCTTGAATAATACCAATTAGTAATGCAACAAATCCCATAAATGGAATGATTGTATGCAACATCGTTTCTACTGCATCACGAGCAGCTTGGTAGAAAGTATTGATTACTTTACCTGCACCTAAACCTATTTTAGTTAAAAGTGATTTATTCTCTTGCTCTGCTCTTGTTTCCATAATTTTTTTATTCTTAGAATAAGTCGTTTTTTCTTCTGAAGTATCTGCAGAATTGTTAGAGTCAGTATCATTACCAGTAGAATTACTTTCTCCAGCTACTGTCACTTGATCAACATCCACATTAGAAACATAAATTTCTTCAGTAATATATTGTCTTAATGGACCACTTTTACCAGTTGCCATTATATTTATTGTAGGGATACCTTTTTGAGGATATATACCACATCTCAAAGTTCCACCACAATCAATAACAGCAACTATGATTTCATCTTCAGGTACTGATGTTTCAAAACCATTAACTGGTGTTCCTCCAGTTATTTCACAAATTTTATCAACGATATCTGGTTTATGACCACCAGTAACATACATAACTTTATCTTTTTTACCTTCAATACCTATTTCTAATGGTCCACCAAATCCACCTGAACCTTTTACAATTTTAGCTTTTTGACTCATTTTATGTCACCTCACCCTTCAAGTTTAACTTCAGTACTTAATTTAACTTTTTGTTGTTTCTCAACATAACTTGTTGTAAAGTCTGTTACCCATCCACCAATAAAGTTCATAATAAGACCAACTAGTAAATATCTAACTGCTAAATCTGTCATTGGTAACCCCAACTGTTGAATACCATTTGCAATACCCATAAAAATAAATAACTCTGCTGGGTTTATATGTGGGAAAATACCATTACTTGTATGTGCAAATTGTGCAGCTGATGCAAAATAACTTGGTTTATATTTTTCAGGCATAAATCTACCGAGCGAATGTACCATTGGATTTGCTAACATAAACGATCCTAAGAATGGTAATACTAAATATCTTAATAATGGGTTTTTGGATGATTTTTGAGCAATAATATTAATACGGTGTTCTCCTATTAATTGAATTAAAGTATTCATTGCAATTAATAACATTAAAACGAGTGGTACAATTGTTGTCATCCAGTCTATAAATGTATCTGCACCTGTTTGAAATAACTTAATAAATCCTTCAGCTAACTTAACTATGAAGTCCATGATGATTTACTCCCTTCTTTTTTAAACATTCCATTTATTTTTTTAACTGCCTTCATCATTGGAGATGGAATCTTCTCAATTTCTCCACCTGATTGAATGACGTTAAATGTATGTTGTGCGTCCAATATTGCTTTAATTAACAATTTGTTATATTTTTTCAAATCTGTATCTCTTAATTTATTGATTTTATAACCATCTAAACCTTTTAATTTTTTAAATTTAGAAAATACGGTTACCCCTTGCATATATCTTGCTTCTTCGATTTCATTCCGATTATTTATTTGTAGTAAAACGAGTGTCCCAGCTTTAAAAATTGCTGGTCTTCTCCCTATTGCTACACGACCATTTTCACGCATGCTCGTATAATGCTTTGTAAAATTTTTAATTTGAAGTAGTCCTAATAAATACTGAATTACAAATCCAACAGCTAACATGATAATCAATATTATAAAAAACATAACTAACCTCCGATTTCTTTATTTAGTATATGTGCAAGCGATATATAATCCGTATCACGATTGATTTTTTCAATGATATAACTGTTAGCTGTAATTGCTAATATTTCTTCATATAATCGAATTAGTACCGCTTCATTACCTTCATTTTCTGGTGTTGCTACCATTACAATAATTTTTACATTTTCATAATCTAATAGAGGTTCATCTAATATACAAAACTTCACCCATATATCATTTAGACTATGGCTAGTATGAGGGAAGCCTAATAAACCAGTTATGGTAGATTTATTATCTTCTCTTTCTAGTATTCTAATCGAAAAGCCAGAATCTACTTTCTCTTCATCAATCATTTCAAGTGATAAATACTTTATGACATCTTTGTAATTCATTCTTTTACTAATATGATAAACATCAGACTCGTTGATAAAATCAACTAAAATACTATTATTAAATAATTGGCGATTATTAACATCTTTATATATTAGAAACTGCTCTATTTTAAGCTTCAAAGCTTGTTCATCTAAAATATTATCTACATAAATAATTTTATTAAATAATCTATTACTTTTTATTGTTGAAACTACTAGATCAAATTGATCTATATCATTCAATTGAATTTGATTTTCATTTATTACTTTCACTTGAATATCTTTACCAAAAATTCTTTCTAACTGCACTGTGACCAATTTTCCACTACTTAATCCCTGATCTGTTATAAACGCAATCGACTTTATTTCTTTTAACTTTTGTTCTAATTGCTGCAAGTAAACACTAAAATATATAGATAAAAATCCAAGTTCATTTAAAGGAACTTCTATATCTAATTCTTTTTCAATATTTTCTGCAAGTACCTTTGATAATTCATAAGCAAATGGGTATCTCTTTTTAACCTCATCTATTAAATCATTATGAATATTAATCTCGAATATGAGTCTATTTATGAGATATTTGATATGAAGTTTTATATCATTACTGAACAGTTGCTCATCTATTTTTATAGTGTAGTAAAAGTTAATGTCTTTAATAGTATTTTCAATAATACTATTAAGTATGGTCTGATCGTGTTCATTTATCATTTCATCTATAATCGAAGCTCTCCTACCAATAATTTGAAAGACGATTAATAGAATTTCTAAGTTAGGAAATACAACTTCATAATGTTTCTTAATATAATCCTTAATGCCACTGACAACTTTGAAGTCTTCCGATTCATACACTCTCTCGTCTATTTGAACATTTTGTTGAATATTAAATCCTTCGTCCAATCTAGTTAATATGACCTGTGTAGAAAGTCTTAATCTTCTATAACTAGTAGCATCTAAGTTAAACTTATCTTGAATATTTTTTAAAGTTTCATTTATATGGTCGGGTAATATAGCACTTTTATATTGATTCGGAAAACATTCAATCAATACTTTCCTTACTTCAATTTCACTACCTTCGATTCTGAGACCAACGTTTTGAGTACCTTTAATTTCAACTTTGTAATTTTTTAATATGTTTTTTATTTCTATCAACGTATTATTAACGATACTTTTACTTATATATAGTTCTTCAGCAATGTCATCGATTGTACAAACACCATTATTCAATAAATAGTAAAAGACACTTTCTTCTCTAGCTTCGACTTCATGAATGCTTTTACTTATATTATTTTTCAGTTTTTGTAAAATATTAAAGAATACTGATTCATCTAATACAATCATCGATATTTCATGATGATCTTTAATAATACTGATTGAACCACCAAAATGTGTAAGTAGTTGATTAATATAGTTAGATAACGTTCTTTGAGATATAGAAAGTTGGTGGGCAAGTTTATCAGTTGATATGTGTTCTTTCTGCAATACTTCTATTATTAATAAATGTTTTTTATTCAATAACATAACTTCCCCACCTTTCTATCTCTTAATTTAACCTCTTGATTTACCACCAGAAATGTTAATTGTTGTCCCCGTAATATAGCTTGATTTGTCTGAGCTTAAATAACAAACTAAATCAGCTACTTCTTTTAATTCTCCTACTCTTCCTAATGGTATAGATTTTGAATAATCACCATTAAGTTTATCGACAGTTGTATTTCTACTATAAGCTAATGCTTCCTCATATTGTTTTGTACGTAATCCAGTTTCTTCTAATATTCCTGGAGCAATTGCTACAACTTTAATATTATATTTACCTAATTCTTTAGCCCAACTTCTTGTAAATCCAATTAATGCAGCTTTTGTAGCAGAATATATACTTTGACCTTCTGAGCCTTCTTGACCAGCTTCACTCGCAATATTAACAATAATACCTTTATTATTTTTGACGAATTGTCTACTTACTTCTTGGCTAAATAATATAGGTCCTTTTAAATTCACGCCAAACATTAAATCTAAATCTTTCATATTAATTTCGTATTCTGGTTTTTCACCTTTAACATCCACTAATAATCTAGGTAAGTTTATGCCTGCATTATTAACAAGTACATCAATTTGAGATTGCTCTTCTAAAATTTGACTAACTGTACTTTGAACCGCTTCTTCATCTGTAACATCCGTTTGAATAAAATGATAATGTTCATTATCAATTGGATTATCTTTTAAATCTACATTATATACAATTGCACCATTTTCTAATAGTGAATTCACAATCTGTCTACCGATTCCAGATGTTCCACCTGTAACAATTATTACTTTACGTTCTATCTCTAACCAATTATTAGACATATCTATTGCCTCCTATGTAATTTGTAAATTCATTATAGTATTAAACGCTTTCATAATTAATTTAGATTTTTATGCATAAACTTGAAAACGGTAAAATAATAGAAAACTTGCTAACTGATATTGAAGCATCCTACACAGATTTACACCTCAAAAAGCGTTATACTAAATATAAATCATCACAATTGGAGGTTTTGTAAATGAAACGATTTGATATGTTGATTATTGGTTTTGGTAAGGCTGGTAAGACGCTTGCTAAAGATTTTGCAGGGCAAGGTCAAAAGGTCGCGGTTATTGAGCAAGATTCAAAAATGTATGGCGGAACTTGTATAAATGTTGGTTGTATTCCGAGTAAGACATTGCTCCATGAAAGTCTAGAACATCATTCATTTTCTGAAGCGATGGATCGTAAGAAAGATGTTGTTGCTGCTTTAAATAAGAAGAATTTCAACAATCTTAATTCTGATGACAATATCGAAGTGTACACTTATAAAGCGCATTTTAAAGATAACCAAACAGTGGTACTTTTAAATGATCAGAATGAAACGGTTGAAACGATTCAAGCGGATAAGATTGTGATTAATACGGGTACGCGTTCAAATATTCCTGATATAGATGGTATTAAGACAACTGAAAATATTTATGATTCTAAAGGGATTATGGCATTAGATCACTTACCTGAAACGCTTGTTATTATTGGCGCTGGTTATATTGCTTTAGAATTCGCGACAATCTTTTCAAAATTAGGCAGTAAAATTAAAATCGTACATCCTCGTAAGCATGTATTAGTAACTGAAGATAAAGATATTGCTTCTCTTATTTATGATGAAATCATTAGTCAGGATATTGAATTTATTGATGAAGCTGAAGTAACAGCCTTCTCTACCGAAAATAATCGTCCTGTTGTGCATACTTCTCAAGGTGATATAACTGGGGATGCGGTATTACTAGCGACTGGTCGTGTGCCTAATACGGATTTAGCTTTAGAAAATACAAATATCGAACTTGGAGAGAAAGGTGAAATTAAAGTTAATGAACATCTACAAACTTCTGTAGATCATATTTATGCAGTTGGAGATGTTAAAGGTGGTCCTCAATTTACTTACATTTCATTAGACGATTACCGTATTGTTAAAGATCATTTAGTTGGTGAACAACATCGCACAACGGAAAATAGAGGTTATGTGCCTTATACTGTATTTCTAGATCCTCCACTTTCAAGAATTGGCTACACTGCAAGTAAAGCTAAGAAAAATGGTCACAATATTTTAGAGGGCAAAATTGAAGTGAAGAATATCCCTCGTCACAAAATCAATCATGATGACAGAGGTTTATTTAAAGTTGTTGTAGATGTAGATAGTAAACTCATTCTAGGTGCAAGTCTTTACGGTAAAGAATCTGAAGAATTGATTAACATTCTGAAACTTGCAATGGATCAACAAATTCCATATACCGTTTTAAGAGATAACATTTATACGCACCCTACGATGGCTGAATCATTTAACGATTTATTTAATATTTAATTTAGTCAAAATAGGTCAAATTATTTGAAATCAAAATCGCACTCGTTCACAATAGTAGTATCAATCATTATAGGAGTGATTTCATGTCTGAAGAAAAACATAACGAAAAAGATATACTTACTGAAAAGTTATTAGAAACACGTACGGTTATTATTACCGGGGAAATCAATGATAAAGTTGCAAAAGAAGTCGGTAATCAACTATTACTATTAGAAGCAATGAGCGATGAACCTATCAATCTATTTATTTCAAGCCAAGGTGGTCATGTAGATTCAGGTTATTACATTCATGATATGATTAATTTCATTAAACCAGAAGTTAATATTATCGGTTCTGGTTGGGTAGTAAGTGCAGGCGTTATTATTTATTTAGCTGGTAAAAAAGAAAACCGCTACAGTTTACCTAATACAAGATTCATGATTCATCAGCCTTCTGGCGGTGTACAAGGTCAATCTGTTGAAATGGAAATTACAGCTAAAGAAATTATTCGTACAAGACAAAAAATTAATGAATTAATCGCAAGAGAAACTGGCCAAGATATTGAAAAAGTAGAAAAAGACACTGGCCGTGACTACTGGTTAAGCACACAAGAAGCAAAAGACTACGGATTTATTAACAAAATCATTAAATCTCGTGATGAAATAAAATAACGTAACATGAAAGGCAGGGGCTGCGATAGTTGCCCCTGCCTTATCTATATTACTTAATATTCTCATCTATCATACGTTTCATAATAGACAATGGTCCTGTTGATGCGATTGTTGAGACATAATTTACAAGTTCTTCTACGGATACTCGATTTTCATCTGATACCCAGTATTTGATCATCGACATCATTGAACCTACTACATAACTTAAGTAATAATTTTCTGGAATGCCGAATACATTATCCTTATTACCTATTAAATGTTTAATATTACTTCTCACAATATCTGCTAATTGTTCTTCGATTTGACTTTTACGTTCTAAGTTGAGAATCACTTGATAAAATTCAATATTATGCTCAATATGTGTAATGACATTTTTAATAATTTTATTCGCAAAGTCTTCAATAAAACGATCACTATTCTTAGTGGATAAATCCATCTTTCTAATATCTACAAATCCTTTGATTTTCTCAATTTGTTCATTTTCCATTTCATCTAACAAAGCATATTTATCTTCATAATTTAAATAAAAGGTTCCTCTATTTACATCTGCTAAATCTGAAATTTGTTGTATCGTAATACGATCAAGGTTATTTTCTTTTAATAACTGGATAAATGCTTGTTTAATTGCTCTTTTACTTTTTCTTACGCGTCGATCTTCTGCCATTTTTAACCATTCTCCTTATTTTAATGAACAATTTTCATATATTTGTTGATTAATAAACGTATCGTAAGTAATTGACGATTGTAACTATCTTAAATTCTATTATAATAAACAATGTTATTAATAATCAACACAATGTTCATTAATAAGGAGGAAAAAATATGAATATTTTCAAAAAGAAACTTTTTTGGATGACACCTATTCTAGTAATCGTCATACTTTTATTATTAGCGATTGCTTTTATTCCAGCATATAATCCAGAACCTAAATCAGTACCAATTGCAATTGTGAATCAAGATAAGGGTACAACAATGCAAGACAAAGATGTCAATATCGGGAAAACTTTTGCAGATAAAATTAAAGATAATAAAGATTTATCAGATAAAGTTGAATGGATAGATGTAGATAATAAGAAAGATTTAAAACAAGGCTTCAAAGACAACAAATATTATGGCGCCTTAATTTTAGATGAAAATCTTTCGAAAGATTCAATAAGTAAAGTTCAAAAGACTGTTCAAGACGCAAAAATTAAAGAAATGCAGTCACAAATGAAAGAAAAAATCGAAAGTGGACAAATTCCACCTGAACAAGCTAAAAAAATGCAAGAACAAAACAAAGTTGAACCTGTTAAAGTTAAACAAGGACAAGTTGAAATCATCGTTAACGAAGGTTCAAGCATGCAAGGTGCACAACTTGCGAATACAATGTTAACGACTATCGGTGATCAACTGAATACACAAATTTCTAAACAAGCTATCCAAACTTTAGATAAAATGGATGTCGACGTTTCAGCTTCAGATATTCAAGGTATCACAAATCCAATTAAAGTGGATAAAACAAACATGAACGCTGTTAAATCACATCAAGCTAACGGTAACCTACCACTCTTAATGTTCACACCAGTATGGTTAGCATCATTAGTTGGCTCAGTTGTTCTATTCTTCTCATTCAGAACAAGTAATAATATCACTATTAAAGACCGTATTATCGCTTCACTTGGCCAATTAGGCGGTGCAATCGTTACAGCATTAATCGGTGGATTTGGATATATTTACTTTATGACGCAAGTATTAGATGTAACAATTAACGAACCAACTAAAATCGGTTTATACATTTCAATCGCGATTCTTGCATTCATCAGTCTAATCTTAGGATTTATGACATGGTTAGGTGTCAAAGCTATTCCATTATTTATGGTATTGTTATTCTTTAGTTTGCAACTCATCATGTTACCAACACAAATGTTGCCACAATTTTATCAAGAGTATATGATTGGATGGAATCCATTTAGACATTATGCAGAAACATTACGAGGACTATTGTATTTACACCACGATATCGAACTTAATAGTACAATGTGGATGTTTATAGGCTTTATCATCTTCGGTGGGGTATCAGCTATATCAGCAGCTATCCTTAGAAAACATAGCGGAAAAAGAACAGAAGTACCATCATAAAATATAAAAATCTCATGTGACTGAATTATTCAATGCCACATGAGATTTTTTATTATGTTATTTTTTCTCTTTGAATCCTTGCGATATGGTGTGCTAACGATCTTGTTTCGTTTTCTTGATCGTTAGCCACTCCCCACTCTCCCTCACACAAGAAAAGACCAGCTCACCCGAGCTGGTCTTCTTTTTATAATATTTCTCTTGCTTTTAGTACCGCTTCTTGCGTAATTTCATGACTGTTAACCCATGCTTCTGTCACGGTTGCGTTACGTTCTTTAAATATTTCTATCACGCGCTCGCTTTGTGCGTTTGTAACGATTGGATCTCTTGCACCCATTGATAAAAAGACTTTAAAATAAGATAAATCTTTATGATTATTTTCTAAATCTAATGGATAAAGAGGTGCAAAGAGCAGTGCTTTTTGGAATGGTGTTTGTTCTCTTAATATGAGATTAATCGCCATATTAGAACCATTAGAGAATCCTACTGGTATAACATCTTCTAAGTTAAACCCATATTCTTTAGAGGATTCTTCTATAAATTGATACAGTTCTTGTCCTCTATATTCTAAATCTTCTAAATCATATTGCCCTTCTCCGAGTCTTTTGAAATATCTAGCCATACCATTCTCAGATACTTCACCTTTAACACTCAAAATACTATAAGTCGGATCAAGCATTTCTGCTAATGGTAATAAATCCCTTTCATCTCCACCTGTTCCGTGAAGTAATAGAAATACTGGTTTACCTTGTGCACCTTGTTTAAATATATGTTTCATATTTACTATCTCCCATCATATTATGGTCTTTCGATTGTGAATGTGTGTCCAATTTCAGCATAATCATTCCCGGCTAGTCTGCTTACCGCTTTGAGCTTTTCTTTATTAATATAGCCATCATCATAAATACCTTCGTCAAAGTGATAATACTTCACTTCTAACAGCAATAAATCTGAAATAGGTTGTCCGTCTTTTTCAATTACAATATCATCATATAGAACCGCTTCAAATCGAACCTTACTTTGCTTCAAGCCTTTCACAGATACTTCAACTGAATCTACTGTTTCAAAATTCGTACGTTCGAGTTCACTTTCTTCATGACTTAACAAAGCCGCTGTTTGATTCGCATCACGTACATTATCTGTATCTACAATATGCACGACCGCTTCTTTATTCTGAATGATATTTCGTGCAGTATCTTTCATTTCACCATTCACTCTTTGTACTGCGATAGAAAGAATCGGTGGGTCTGAAGATACAACATTGAAAAAGCTAAACGGTGCTATATTCAGTACGTTATCATCTGATTCTGTTGTGACTAATGCAATTGGTCTAGGAATAATAGATCCTATTAACAATTTATAGTTTTCTTTCTGCGATAAGACTTCTGGTCGTATCTCCTTCATCTTAAACCACACCTTTTCTTATTAATGTTCTCTACTAGTATCAAAAGCTTTAATTTCAGATTCAATGTAGTCACGTTTTGCTTCTAAGAATGGCGGTAATGCAAGACTTTCACCTAATGTTTCATAAGGTTCATCTCCCATAAATCCTGGTCCATCAGTAGATACTTCTATAAGAATATGACCAATTCTTGCGTATAGCGCTTCAAAATAATATCTATCGACATTACCTGAGTTACCAATGCGAAGTTCATTATATTTTTCTTCCCATGCTTTAATCGCTTCATGGTCTTTTAATCTGAATGATACGTGGTGTACTTCACCGTAACCTTGTCTTGCTTCAGGACCTTGGTCGTCTTTTCTCAAAATAACTTGACCACCGTTACCGCCTTCTCCAACTTCTAACAATGTCACGTTCTCTTCTTCAATAATTGGTTTCATACCATAAACTTGTTTCAATACAGATTTGAAGTCTTCATAATAGCTCACTGTAATTTCAATTGGTCCCAATCCATAAATTGCTTTATCTTCAGGTACTGGACCATTTTTCCAAGGAATACCTGGTTTAACACCTTCATTTAATTCATCTGAAATTAATTGATATCTTTGACCGTCTTCTTCTTCAAAAGGTAATACCTTTTTACCGAATAGATCTTGAATACCGTCATGTTTAACGCCAAATTCTTCAAAGCGATTTAAATAATATTCAAGCGCAGCATCGTTTGGCACTCTAAATGCTGCACGACTAATTGAATTTGTACCACGACTACCTTTCGGGTTATTTGGAAAGTCAAAGAATGTCATGTCTGTACCAGGAGACCCTTGATCATCTGCGAAAAATGTATGGTACGTATATATATCATCTTGGTTTACTGTTTTCTTAACTAAACGCATACCTAGTACTTGTGTGAAAAATTCATAGTTTCTTACTGCATCATTTGTCATTGCAGTTACGTGATGGATACCGATAAGTTCTGGATTACTCATTATAGTTTCCTTCTTTCTTTATTTTTATTTCGAATTCGAAATAATAAGTTGTAAAAAAATTTGCGCTATCCACTACTTAGTAGAATTTGCGCTTATTTTTTTAAGTGCTCTACGAAAAATCGCTAGCTCTTCGTCATCTAATATAGAAAATGCTTTTTCAATTGTTTCGGCATGTTGTGGAAAAATACGTTCCATCAATTCATGGCCACTTTCAGTCAGAACAGCATACGTAATACGTTTATCTTGCTCATCTTGTCGACGTGTTACATATCCTTTCTTAACAAGTTGATCGATGACATAAGTTGTACTACTGCTTGCAATTAAGATGCGTTGTTTTACTTTTTGAATAGGTTGATCACCTTTATGATACAAAAGTTCCATTACAGCAAATTCAGTAATATTTAAACCGTAGTTCTTCATATCTTGTTTAACAATACGATCTAACGTATCATTGGTACGTTTTATACCTACTAGCGCTTTTAATGATTCTTTCGTTCTATCCATGTTCATCACCTATTCAAATATTATTTCGATTTCGAGATAATTGTAACGCTCTTCCAAATAAATGTCAACACTTTTGAGTATAAAAAATATACTAACTTTGTTTTTATTATATTTTCAATATTCTAACAAATTTAATTTAGTTGATTTTTAATAATGTTTAACCTATAATTCTTATTGAAAAACTAAGATATTTATTAATTTAAATTGGGGTAATGGGATGAAAGCATTTGATTTAATCGGGAATACGCCACTTGTCTTATTGGAACATTACAGTACAGACAATGTGAAAATATTTGCGAAATTAGAAAGTTATAATTTAGGTGGCAGCATTAAAGATCGACTAGGCAAGCATCTGATAGAACATGCACTAGCTGAAGGTAATATTCGTTCTGGAGATACGATAGTTGAAGCCACTGCCGGAAACACAGGTATTGGACTTGCTATCGTAGCGAACCATTACAATATGAACTGCGTTATCTTTGCACCTGAAGGATTCTCGGAAGAAAAGATGAACATCATGAAAGCTTTAGGAGCTGAAGTAAGAAGAACACCACGTTCTGAAGGTATGTTAGGTGCACGTCAACAAGCACAGTCTTACGCTGAACAATACGGCGCTTATTACATCAATCAATTTGAAAATGAACAGAATCCACAAGCATATGTTCATACTTTAGCGACAGAAATTCTTGAACAATGTCCAGACACCACACATTTGATTGCTGGTGCTGGTTCTGGCGGAACTTTTACAGGAATGGCTACAGTCATGAAAGAACATCAAGTACGTAATATCATTGTAGAACCTGAAGGAAGCATTCTTGCTGGTGGCGAAGCGCATGCTCACGATACTGAAGGAATTGGCGTTGAAAAGTGGCCACCATTTCTAAAGCGAGATTTAATCGATGATATTAAAGTCATTTCGGATCAAGATGCATTTACAAATGTATCAGGTCTTGCATTAAATGAAGGTATTCTTGCTGGTAGTTCATCAGGCGCAGCATTACAAGCAGCAATAGACGTTTCAAAACAAATCGAACAAGGACATATTGTCGTCATTTTCCCTGATGGCAGTGATAGATATATGTCTAAAAATATATTTAATTATGGAGGAAAAGATTATGAATAAAAAAACATTACTCATCCATGGCGGTAAAACAACAGATGCATATACAGGTGCGGTAACAACACCAATTTATCAAACAAGTACTTATGAGCAAGACGGTATCGGAAATTTAAGACAAGGTTATGAATATTCTAGAACAGCTAACCCTACTCGTACAGCATTAGAAACATTAATCGCGGATTTAGAACACGGTACAAATGGTTATGCGTTCGGTTCAGGTATGGCAGCAATCTCAGCAGTCATCATGTTATTAGACAAAGGTGACCATATTTTAATTAATTCAGATGTATACGGTGGTACTTACCGTGCATTAACAAAAGTATTCTCTCGCTTCGGTATTGAATTTGATTTTATCAATACAACTGATGTGAGCAATATAGAATCTTCTATTAAAGACACAACTAAAATGTTATTTATTGAAACACCATCAAATCCGTTACTTCAAGTAACAGATATTAAAGCAGCAAGTGACATCGCTAAAAAACATGACATGTTAACTGTTGTAGATAATACATTTATGACACCTTATTACCAAAACCCATTAGACCTAGGTGCTGATATTGTTCTTCACTCAGCTACTAAATACTTAGGCGGACATAGTGATGTTGTTTCAGGATTAGTCGTAACAGCTAACGAAATCCTTGGAGAAAGAATTGGTTTCATCCAAAATTCAACTGGTGGTATTTTAGGACCTCAAGATAGTTATTTATTAACACGTGGTATCAAAACATTAGGTTTAAGAGTAGAACAAATTAATAGAAACGTTAAAGAAGTCGTAGCATTATTAAACAAACATGAAAATGTTGTTAAAACAATTCATCCATTAAATGAAGACCATGTGAATCGTGACATTCACTTCGAACAAGCTTCAGGATACCCAGGTATCATTTCATTTGAAGTTGCTGATGTAGAAAAAGCAAAAGAAGTCATTAAACATACAAAATTATTCACATTAGCAGAAAGCTTAGGCGCAGTAGAAAGCTTAATTTCAGTACCAAGTCTTATGACACATGCATCAATACCAGCAGAAATTCGTCATAAAGAAGGTATCGCAGACGGCATGATCCGTTTATCTATCGGTATAGAAGATACAGAAGACTTAGTAGAAGACTTAAACCAAGCATTAAACCAAATATCATAAAAAGAAAAGCTGAGGTAGCGGAATTTAACCGCTGCCTCAGCTTTTTCATATTAGAGGTTTAGTGGATGGGTATATTTTGTGAGCGATGGCGGTATGTGAGGAGTGCGAGGATCGTATGTTGCTTGTTTAGTCAGTCTTGCAATATACGAGCGAGCTATGTTGCTTGTTTAGATAGTCTTGCAATATACGGCGGCTCTATGTTGCTTGTTTGGTCAGTCTTGATAAATACAGCGCCTCTATTTATCTTGTTTGGCCAGTCTTGATAAATACAGACCTCCTAATTTTCTTGTCGCCCCCATTTCTATAAATACATACCTCTCCATCCATCTCACTTTCCCCAACTTACTCCTCCCCCCATTTACTTCTCCCAAAAAAGAAAGTCAGGGACATCACGCGAGGTGTCCCTGACTTTTTATTAGAATTTTAATTTATCTGGTCTATAAAATGCGATGATAATTGAAGCGATGATAAAGAATGCCATGGCTATAAATAACGGGAAGTCGATTTTAATATCGAATGCTGCTCCGGCTACTAATGGTCCTATCAAGTTACCAACGCTAGTGGCTGCTGAGTTCAAGCCCCCTGCTGTTCCTTGGTTATTACCTGCTAATTTAGAGAAATAGTTCGTCATAGATGGTCTGATCAAATCAAATCCTATAAATATTACGAAACTGACTAACATCACTGTAATGTAGTGAGAAGCATATACAAAGGCTCCTAGAATTAACACTGAGTAGATTAATGAGAATAGCGTTAATTTAATTTCACCAATCTTACCGACAAGTTTCTCGAATAAGAATAATTGGAATATAACCCCTACTATAGCGCCACCTGTAATCGCGATAGAAATATCTTTCGGTTCAAAGCCTACTTTCTCTGCTGTATATAATGAGAACATTGTTTCTGTAGATGCTAAACCGTAAGACAATATCAACATAATGATGACCGGTACGACAAATAATTTATATGGAAATGACTCTTTGACTTTTGGACGTGCTGTTTCATTTGAATCATCGTCACTTGCTTCTTTTAAAAGGAATACTGAGAATAACAAAGCGATGATGCCAAGTGCACCAGCAAAATAAAAAGGCATTCTATGCGAAATTTCTGCTAAGAATCCTCCTACACCCGGTCCAACTATGAACCCTGTATTAATAACGGCTGACATATAACTAAAGTTCTTTGCTCTATTTTCTGAAGTGGACAAATCACCTATCATACCATTTACACCAGGCATGACAAACGCTGCACTAATGCCACCTAATACTCTTGAAACTAAAAGTATTGAAAATGTATTACCCATCGCGAAAATAAATTCTGAAATGGAGAATAATAGCAGGCCGATAATGATAATATTTTTTTTACCAAACTTATCTGCAAATCGTCCTCCAAACGGTGAAGCGATCATTTGGAACATTGCAAATACTGCGACCAGCATGCCTAAATCACTTCCATTTAAATCTAAATCATGCAAAATTGTAGGTAATACTGGTATGACAATACTAATACCTAAAAACATTAAAAATATATTAAAATATAAAACGTTTAACTTATTATTCATTTTAGACCTCCTTCTTCATTACTTTTACAAATATTAAGTGATTTTCACTATATTCTAATCTATTTATTTTGATTTGCATAACATAATGCAATCTTTAATATATACAATTTATAGTGTATAGTAACTATACAGTCAATAGGAGGAACTTAATTTATGCAAAAAATTAATCAAATACCTATAAGTGAGTTTGCAAGCTTAACAAATGTTAGCCGTCAGACACTCATATACTATGATAAAATCAATCTTTTCAAACCAGATTATAAGAACGAAATTGGCTACCGATATTACTCCATTAAACAAATCGAACTTATAAGTGTAATAACTTTATTGAAAGAACTCGGCATGCCATTGAAAGAAATTAAAGAATATACACAAAATAAATCACCAGAGCACTTTTTAAATTTAATGACGCAACAGAAGAAAACGATTCAAGAACAGAAGAAGCATTTAGAATACAATGAAATGATCATTGATAGTAAGATTCAACTCATTAGAGACGCTATGGAAACATCCTTTAAAAAAATTGAAATTGAAGAATATGATGAAATGACTTTCTATATCAGTGACAACATCGCGAATGCTTCAGAACTCGATTTCTTAATATCGATTAACCAGTTTATTGATGAGCTGAAATCACACGAAATTTTTTCTAGTCAGCCAATCGGTGTCGTAACCCATAAAAATGATATTTTAAGTGGTAATTACTATCATTATAGTTATCTATACGTGAATATCCCAAATTCTAAAAAGTACTATAAAAATACCGTTACGTTAAAAGGTAAATATTTAGTCGGTTATTATATAGGAATTGATGAACATGTTGAAGAAGCGTATAACAAAATGTTAAATAAAATAGATGAATTGAATTTAACAATGGGTGAATATGTATATGAAGAATATGTATTTGATTCAGTTATTAAAAATAATGAGAATGAATATATCACTAAAATTATGATTGAAGTCATATAAAAAAGCATAGACTCCGGGATATCATCTCCCAGACTCTATGCTTTTATTTTATTGGAAACATCTTAAAATACGTACCGATTTTCCATAAGTATTCTAACGGACCATATTTAAAGTAACTTAACCATAAACTTGAGAATATTAGCTGTATCACAAGAATGATTAAACAAAGATTGGCCGTATGTATTAAACGACAATCTGATAATCCTAATCCATAGCTAAATAATAGTATCAATAACGTCTGCCCGATATAATTCGTAAGTGCCATTTGCCCATACGTTCTTAACGGTTTCAATAATTGTTGCACAACTTTATATTGTAACAACGTGACGAGTACACTAAAGTAACAGATCGTCATGATAGGACTCAAAATTAAAATAAATTGATTTGTTAAAGCGTATTGTTTCAAATATTGCACTTCAGTAATACCTGTATATTTAATCGCTTGATAAGAAGCGCCAACATAAATTTGATTTAAATAATAGATGCCGATTACCGAAATGATCATCGAAATTACCGCAATAATGGCATAATACTTTCTATGCTGGAACATTTTTTGATGTAGACCAAATTGAGCAAATGTTAAACCTAAAGTAAACAGTGGAAGCGGCATTAATATTTTTCCACCTAAGCCAATCGCTACGCATAAGAGCATGATAACGATTGCGAAATTCACCCACTTATTCACTTTAAACAGTGGTAATAGCACTAATCCAAATATGGCGTACACGAGCAATACCTCTCCCGGTTGGAGTTGCATATGCCCTAATCCTAATAGCGCCAATATCACAATTCTTCTCAAATAAATCACATATGGTTGTTCACTTTTCGCTTTTGCACGATTAATAAAAATATAAAAACCAACACCAAACAAAAATGAAAAAATCGACATAAACTTTGATTCAATAAATATATCTAAAAACTTCTGATAACGAACTTCTACTATTGAAAAATCAAATGGTACTTGTATAATGCTCGAAACATTAAGAAAAATAATACCTAATAAAGCAAATCCTCTAATATAATCTAATTCATAAATACGATGATTCGATGCAGTCGGATTCATGACATATGCCTCCTTTAATTCCTTGTTATAATTTATCATTTATACAAAGAAATACAACGAACAATATTGTCACATGCCCTGTCACATCACATCAAAAAAGACTAGGACAACTAGCCCTAGCCTCAATATAATACTATGCCTTCAATCTTGCTTGAATCATAATTGGATAGATACATAATGCTGATATAATTCCAACTGCGCCTAATATATGGAGCATTTCATAAATATGTTGATATACCCATTTGAAGAATGGCGTAAAATCACCGAGTACAAACCAGATAAATACGATGACACCTAGAAATAGTACACCAATCATTGTTGGGATAATACCTACTCGGTACATAATCGCACCGAGTAAGAAACAAATTCCTGCGATAAACAATATAGCCAGGAAATCCACCCACATACTATCTAATCCACTAGCATTAGGTAGTATATCTGATATTCTCATAAGTGTTACATCACTATTTGCCGCACTTGCTACACGCTCTAATATAAAGCTGATCACTTCTTGAATGATAAGCATCATAACTATAAATATAATGTAACTTAGCCATAAACTTACGATATACTGTCTTCTTGTCGCACCAAGTTCAATTGATGATTTAAGTGGATCACCAAACATGAATAATGGTAAGAAACCTAATATACCGTATACCGGTCCAGATAATAAAGGATTAAATGAATCTGATGGTCCAATATAAAATCCAATTACAAAGTATATCGCGGCTAAAACAACAAGTACGATACTAAACGTATATAATTGTACTTTTAGTTCTTTAAAGATAATCGAGAAAGACCCTTTTAAATTACCCATGTTTAGCCTCCTTTGTCATTGTCATATTTACTAAATAATCTTGAATACTTGCTTTATCAACTTTCACATTCAACGCTCTACACTGTTCTTGTAACGCTGCATCATAAGGGATATCCGCCATCACTTTATGCTGACTCATAATCGTTGATTGCTCGATAATAGCATCCTCCGAAGTAATTTGATGGATATCTTCTAATTTACCAACTAAAATCGCACCTCTAGATTGAAAGTATTCTATTGGCTCATGTAACTTCACACGATGATCAGATATCACGATGAGCTTTTCACATATCTGCTCAATTTCTTTAATATGATGAGAAGCAATCATGATATATCTCGGATCCGCTTCGAACGATTCTCTCAACGCTTGCGTAAACAACTTTCTCATATAAGCATCCAATCCGTTTGTCGGTTCATCTAACATCGTCACTGGTGCATGACTTGCGAGCCCAATCACACTTTGAACCATTGACTTCATACCTTTAGAAAAAGTTCGAATCTTCTTCTTTCTTGGTAGTTCAAATAAATCTATTAAATAATCCGCTTCTTCTTGATTCCAATTGTCATTGAACATCGCTGCAAATTTCATCGCGTCATTAACATTCCATGACTTTCCGAAAAAGTGATTCTCTCTTAAATACGTAATTTGCTTTGAAGCTTCTGCATTGTTATATGGTTTATAGTTTAATATTGCTATGTCACCTGAATTTTGTTTTTCTTGACCTGACATGAGTTTCATTAACGTCGTCTTACCAGAACCATTTCGTCCCCATAAACCAATAATCATTGGTTCATCATCTTGAAGTGTTAAATCTTGAAGTACATATTCATCTTTGTACTTAAACGACATGTTCTGAATATCAATGATTGTCATAGTCTTGTTCCACCCTTCTTATGAGTTCTTCCTTACTTATATTAAGTCTCTTAGCTTCTTTAACCATGTTTTGGATATAAGAGTTTGAGAAGTCTTGCATTCTTGTATTTACGAGCTTGTCGCGCGCATCTTCAGCTATAAATACACCAATCCCTCTCTTCTTAGCTACAATGCCTTCATCCATCAACAGTGCAATACCTTTTTGAGCCGTCGCTCGATTAATATTGTAAAAGTTTGAAAGTTCCGTTGTGGAAGGTATTTGTTCGCCTTCTGACAAAAGTCCTTCAACTAAATCATCTTTAATCATATCTGCAATTTGCAAAAATATAGGTGTATCTTCATTTAAAGTAGGTTTCATTTTCATTCTCCTTATCCTATAACATGATTGGTTGATTAGTTGTGTAATCAACTATAATATCATTCATGTTATTTGTCAAACATTCTTCATTTATTTCATTCGTCCTAAACGATGTTAACCCTTATTATATCAGCAATTCACATACGTTAAATTTAATTTATTAAAACAAAAAAAGACTTAGACACCTCATCATGTCTAAGTCACTTATAATAATTACATCTAAAACAACGTATGAATCGCTTTGTCGAAATATTTTTCAAAGTATTCATGTCTATGAATGCCTTCTTTATCTGTTATAAACGTTAAAGTCGACGCATCATTGACCAGCTTACCTTTCACCAACTCAACCGCTTCATACGTATTCGGTACCATCCATTTTAAAATATTAGGATATTCTACCCCTTCTTGCTCTCCTACATACCAATAAATATGGCGTGGATACTCTATCGGTTTGCTATTTTTAATAAAATCTAAAAAGTTCGGATACCACATAGAAGCAGACATTAAAATATAGCTACCAAATAAGTGTGGACGTGTTAGTAAAGCATATAATGAGACTAACGCGCCGAAAGATCCACCACCGATTGCTAAATATTCCGCTTCATCAAAGATATGATAATGTTCTTTAAGAAATGGTATTAATTCAAATTCCAACATATCTAAATATTGATCAGCATCTCCCGCATAATGTGCTTGATCAACTTGCTCTTCCCATGGCGTATATTCCCTATTTCTATCAACCGGTTCAATACCGACATACATAATATCTCGTGGCTTATCTTCAATCAGTTTATTAAATATATAATCCCCGTCTTGAACGATAATTGTCTTGAATGGTTTAGGATTTTGTTCATCATAACCAACTGGCATAGCCACCGTTAAGAACCGATCATTCCATAAAAATTTTTGTACTACTTGCATAACTTTTCACTCCCGTTATATTCCCTTCTATAATTGAGAAACGTTATCATTTATTACATCATACCACAAATACCGTTAGTTATCATTTGCATATGAGATGCCTTTGTATCATGATAAAAATAATCTTTAAATAAATTTAACAAGGGGTGTTATTTTTATGAAAAAAGCGTTAATCGTTCTTACAGAAGCATATGCAGATTGGAAAGTCAGTTACGTTGCTGCAGAACTTGCAATGTCACACGGATTTGAAATCGATACAGTATCATTAGGTGAATCAACTGTGACATCTATCGGCCAATTGAAGACAATCGTTGACTATACAATTGATGACATTAAAGACCCTTACGATGCTTTAATTATCATTGGCGGTAACAATTGGTCACAAATTGAAAACGAACAACTCGTTCAACTCATTAAGACATCATTAGACAACAATTTCGTTGTAGGTGCAATATGTGCAGCTGTTGACTTCTTTGCACGAAATGGATTACTTACGGGATATAAACATACAGGAAATGATTTGAACCAATGGACGACAGAAGAGAACTACAAAGCCTATACAAACGCATTAGACTTTATGAATGAAGATAGTGTTGTTGATAAGAACCTCGTCACAGCAAACGGATCAAGCGCTGTAGACTTTGCTTTTAATGTGATTCGCGCATTAGGACTTCTGGATTACAAAGAAGCTGAAAAACAAAAATACTTTTATAAATCAGGTTATGTATCTTATAAGATGAAATACGGAGAAATTGGATAAAAGCTAAGAAATCTAAAAATAACCTTTAAGGAGCGCTCAATATGACACAACATGAAAACATTGTCACGATTGCCGCAGAATGTGGTTTAGATATTCAACCTGAATCAATTACAATAAACGAATCAGGACTTGATTTTCAAGTAGCATTTGCTGGAGATAGACATGGTGTTGAATGGGTATTACGCATACCGAGAAGACCAGAAGTGTATGAACGGACAGACTCAGAAAAAGAAACCGTAGACTTCGTACAACAACATGTATCATTTGAAGTACCTAACTGGCAAATTCATAAAGAAACATTAATTGCATATCCTAAACTAACAGGCGTACCTGCAGCTACAATTGATCCTGAATTACAACAATACGTATGGGAAATAGAACATAAACCCGTGCCTCAGAACTTTATTGATACACTGGCAGAAGTACTCGTTGATTTGCATCGTATAACAGATGAAGAACTCGTTTCAAGTGACATTAAGACGACAACGATTCAACAAATTAAACAAGACTATCAAGAACGTATGCATAAAGTGAAAGAAACGTTCGGTGTCTCCCCTGACTTATGGAATAGATGGCAAACATGGTTAGAGCGAGATGAGCTATGGCCAAATCATGTCACGATGATACACGGAGACTTGCATCCAGGTCATATTATGGTGGATAAAGAAGCAAATGTGACAGGTCTTATAGATTGGACAGAAGCAAGTCATGCAGACCCGTCCAATGATTTTATGGGACATCACCGTGTATTTGGCGATGAAGGGCTAGATGATCTGATAGAAGCTTATGATAAAGCTGGTGGTACGACATGGCCACATATGAAAGAACATATTATTGAATTAAATGCAGTGTTTCCAATGTTTATTGCTGAATTTGCGCTTGCCTCAGGAGAAGCGGCATATGAGAAAATGGCAAAGAAAGAATTAGGCGTTGATGAATGAGATCGTATCAAAAAAGGTTAGCTCGCGTGAGCTAACCTTTATATATGTGTTGCAAAGAAATTATTTAAGATGGTTAATTGTTCCGGTACGCTATTTCTTGAAACTTCAGGATGTGACGTAATATGTTTATCTGCTAAGTTGATTTTATAAATCTTAGATGCATCAATACGATCTGTCTGCTTATAATACAATTCAACATTTTCACTACATATCACAAATTTCGTATATTCATTTCCATCATCTAAATGCTGATTAATTTGAGGCACTAAATCGTCTTTTCTCAAATTCTTTAAGAACCTTCTATTCTTTTATAATTAAATCAATCATTTTTATAAAGTGTATAAAAGCAGTCAGAGATTTTATGTATTTGAAATTGTAAATGGTTTTTGCTGTGTATACTCACTTACTAATAATTGTTATGTATCGCATGAAAGATTAAGAATTACAAAGGTGCAATAAATTTAAAACCTAGCTTAATAAAAAGGGTTTTTTTATGTAAATAAATGATACTATGATAAATAGTTAAATAAACTTGTAGGAGAATGAAAAATGAAGAAATTAATAAGTATTAGTATAATAAATTGTATATTATTAGCTGGATGTGGGAACAGCACTTTAGACAAAGACTATTTAAACATAGCTCACAGAGGCGCAAGTGGTTCTAAACCAGAACATACATATGCATCTTATGATAAAGCAATAAAACAAAATGCAGATTATACAGAGTTAGATTTACAAATGACTAAAGATAATAAATTAATTGCTATGCATGATAATAAAGTAGATAGAACTACAAATGGAACTGGATTAGTTAAAGATAAAACTTTAAAAGAAATAAAAAGCTTAGATGCTGGATCGTGGTTTGATAAAAAATATAAGAATGAAAAAGTACCAGAATTAAATGATATCTTGAATAAATATAAAGATAAAACTAATTTTTATATTGAAACTAAGCATCCAGATATGTATCCAGGAATGGATGAAAAACTAATTAAAGATTTAGATAATAATGGCTTGCTTAAAAAAGAAAGTTTGAAAAAAGGTAACTTAATCATTCAATCATTCTCTGAAACGAGTCTCAAAAATATACATAAACTAAATGAAAACATACCGTTAATTCATTTAATAAATGATAAAGATGTAAAAAAATTAAACGACAAAGAATTGGAAAGACTATCTAAATTCACATATGGACTTGGTTTCAATAAAGATATTATTAATGAAGAATTAGTAGAAAAAGTACATAAACACGGATTGAAAGTTCATGTCTTTACACTAAATAATGAAAAAGAAGTTAAAGAAATGAAAGAGTTTAACGTTGACGGTGCTTTTAATAATAATCCTTAATAAGTTTTGATTTAAATATATAAAGAACTAGATTTACTTTAATTATTTGATTTTCTTAATGTTTTAATATTTATAAATATCCAATAGCCCTATCACTATTATATGAAGGGACTTTTATTATTACTACTATATCCTAAAACAAATTTCATTATAAACAATTCAAGTCTAAATAGTACTTTAGTTATACAAATAAAAGTTCTTCATTATAAAGTAATGAAGCAATAATTGTTAATAATTTACAAAAGTTAAATTATTCTTTATAAAAAGAAACTCAGTATTTAAAAATTCACAAAAAAATCTTTACTTAATTCACAATTAAGTATATTATAAAATAAGTTTGATTCAATTTAATTGTGAAGGATGATAATTTTGAAGTATTATAAAGAAATACCTGTTATTAGGGCAATAGCAGCAATAATGATTGTTATAGTACATCTTACGGCTAATTCCTATCATAGAGATAATATTTTTGCTAATGATTGGCTCGGATATTTAAACCAAATAAGCAGGTTAGGGACACCTATTTTTGCAATAATTAGTGCTTTTTTATTAACTGCGTCAGTATTAAATAGAGGGTTTGATTTAAAGTATTTTGTTAAATCAAGGTTTTCTAAAATATTTATCCCGTATTTAATTTGGACTAGTTTCTATCTATCATATCGTTATTTTTACTTACATAATTTAGATGAAAATATAAATGTATTTTCATATTTTATGAAAGGTGACGCCCAATACCATTTATATTTTATTTTAACTGTTATTCAGTTTTATGTTTTCTTTCCTATATTACACAGGGTAAAAAAAGGTGCTCCAATGATAGGTGCATTATGTTTGTCGGCTATTATAAATCTATGGTGGATAAATAAAGAAAATTTCGTGTTACATTTCAAACCTCTAGAGGAATTACTTAACAACCAAGCATTCTTATTTAATTGGATATTCTATTTTATGCTAGGGATAGCACTAGCAAAGTATTACAGTGAATTTCAAGAATTTATAATTAAATACAAAAAAGTGCTAAGTGTCTGTATAGGGATTATGTTTGTTGATCTAATAATAAGTATTGATATAAACAATTTATTTACATCAATCCATAGCTATAATTTAATTTATATTCCTTTATTCTTTATTTTTCTAACATATATCTATTCCTATATTGAAAAAGAACCTATTTTATTTAATATTTTGACATTAATAGGTAACTATTCAATGGGGATATACCTAGTACATGTATTTGTAATGTATACACTAAAAAGAACAAAGTTGTTTGAGAATATAGGAGAAACTTATATGTTTGTACCTACGTTAATTTCAATTTTATCTGTTTCAATTTTCATAGTCTTCCTAATTTCTAAATTGCCCTACGGAAATTATATTGTTCCAATTCCTAAAAAGAAAGCAAAAAGCAAAAAATTTAAATCACCAATCTCAACAATGGATTCCAATATAGGAAGATCATAAAACCTTGTAAGAGAAAAAAATTTGGTTTTAATTACACAAAAAAGGTCAGTCCATATCTGGAACTGACCTTTTTACATAACAATATTTTATTTTCAGATTAATCAATAGGTCTAACAAATTCTTTATTTGCCGTAATAAAACCGTTTCGAGTTTTAAGCCTTGGAGTTAATTTTGGTGACATAACAATACTCTCAATATCAACTTCATCATTAACTTTATAGCCTCTAATTATTTCACCTTCAAATTTAGGTGAATTGTATTCTTTACATTTTTTTAATATACTCACTCTTTTAGGAATATCATATAAATACGAATCTTTATATTCTGCTATTTCTTTAACAAATAATTTATTTGCAGTTATATAGGTACCATTTGTTAAATGAAGTCTTGGTGTTCCTTTAGATGAAAAAGCAATAGCTTCTACATCCACTAGTTCTCCAATACTAAAACTTAAATCCATTTTTTCATCAAAGTTAGGATCATTATATACATTTAACTTTTTAGTGATAATAACTTTAGTCGGATTTTTAATGTAATATTTTTGACTAAATTTATCTTCAACAGACATCTCATTTTGATTATTAACTTTAAATTCAGCTTTAAAATTTTGCCTATTAAGCTTAATATCTTTATTCCCATTAGGTAAAAGCATATTTACAATAAAAGGAATATATTCATTATAAATTATCGTAATATTAAAATTATAAGAAGCTTTATTTAAAGAGTCTGATTCTACAAGAATGTAATTATCTTTTTCTATGTAATCTACTTCAAATTGATTAGGTTCCTTATTAATCTCTGTTAACAATACCTTCCTAATTTTCACTTCATCTTCTTTATACACATTAATTTTTTCATATTTTTTATTATTAATCATATATGTACCATTATATGTCGCATAGAATTCATCTATTATAGGTAAACATTCACTTAATGATTCAGGCATATCATAATGGATTACATTATCTTTAATATACTTACTTGCATTTCCACCTTTAACATGAATATTGATTAATCCATTCAATTTTTCATATTCTTTATTTTTCAATAAATTATAAATGTTTATTATCTTTCTATCGCTTATATAATCTTCAATATTCTTGCCATAATCCTCTAATACTTTTAGCATTTCATCGAAAATATCATAAAAAGGTTGTTTGTTAAGTCGATTTAAAAATCGTTTTCTATTAAACAATCTAGTTATAAAATCAAGTTCTATAATTCGTGATAATGCCTGATATTCAGCCGTTTCTTGTAGATTTAACTTTAATACTTCTTTTAAAACATCTAAATTCAAATATGATTTTTCTATAATATCGGTTTGTTTAACTAAAGAATCATTTTCACGATATCTATTCACATGATAAACTGGTACATCATTCATTGATGCAGTTTTGCACTTAGATATGGCTTCGATAAAGAATAATTTATCTTCACCATACTTCATATGTTTAAATTCAATATTATTATCAATGATGATACTTCTCTTCAATATTTTCCCAGGTGGTCCAACTGCTCTAAAAATTTTATTTATTTCATAAGGTACAAGATTATTATCTACTTTAAATGAAGTAAATCTCGCTGGCTTTGTTATTGACTTATCCTCGTGTTTTATACTTTGGCCAAACCCAATATCTGAATTATTTTCTTTTACTTGATTTATTAATATTGGCATCCCCTTAGTATCTAACCAATCATCTGCATCTAAGAATGTAACATACTCCCCTTTAGCCTCTTTAATACCAACATTTCTAGGCTTCGATGGACTTCCAGAATTTTCATTTAATTGAATTACCTTTACAAAATCATTCTGTTTCTCATATTCTTTTAGAATTTCATAAGAATTATCTGTAGAAACGTCATCAATAAATAATGCTTCAATTTTATCTTTACTAATCTCAAGATTCCCAATTGACTCTACACATTCTTTAAGAAACATTTCTTTATTATATACTGGTACTATTATTGATAAAATCTTCTCCAATATATTACACTCTCTTCTATTTATTATTCATTTCTTTATTAATTAACTCACCAATATACTTAGATGATTCCCCTTGTTCTAAGCTACAGAACCTTTCATAAAATTCATCAATTTTATCTTGATAAGATTCTTTGATTAAATCTATATCTTTCAAACTATCAGCTAAATCAAACGGATCTTCAATAATCGGTCCTGGTAAATCATTAACATAATCTAAATAAAATCCTCTTAAATTTTTATCATATTTTTCAATATCATATGCAAAGAAGAATTGTGGGCGTTTCAATATACCATAATCAAACATTACTGATGAATAATCTGTAATTAATGCATCTGTAATAAGATACAACTCTGAAATATCATCATAATTAGAAACATCTATCGCAAAGTTTTCATATCCAGATAAATCTATAGCATTCGATATTAAATAATGCATTCTTAGCAAGATAACATATTCTTCGCCAATACTTTCATAAAGGTTTTCTAAGTTAATTTTCAACTCAAATAAGTACTGACCTTTCTTAATAAACTCATCATCTCTCCAAGTCGGCGCATACATTAAGACCTTTTTACCTTCAGGTATATTCACATTTTCTCTTATTTTAGAAATAAATTCTTCATCATTTGCATGTGTGACAAGTAAATCATTTCTTGGATATCCAATTTCTAGTACTCTTTCTTCATCCATCCAAAAGGCAGATTCAAATATTTCAGTAGAATAATGGTTAGGTGAAACTAAATAATCCCATCTCGAAGTTTCCATATGGAAATTCCTTTTATATTGTGGTGTTGTTGTACTTGGCATTCTTACAACTTTCATATCATTTGCTAATTTTTTCAAAGGTGTTCCGTGCCAAGTTTGAATATATTTTTGATTATCTTTCTTATTTAAAGCTAATGGCAACCTTGCATTATTAACCCAAATTTTAGCTTTAGAATAAGCTTTATAGTACTCTAAAGATCCTTTTTTTATCTTTAAAGGATTACCTGGTATCACTGATTTACTAGGATTTTTAAGTATCCACACATACTGATTCTCAGGATAATTTCTAAGCATATATTCATAGATATATTTAGGGCTATCACTATAGTTTTTACCACCAAAAGCTTCAAAAACAACTACATTATTATCAACATTTGATTCATTATCAAACAAGGAATAGATAGCTTTATTTTTATTTTTTGTTTTAAGAGCAATACTTTTAAAATGTCTAGCATATTTTCTGAATTTGTTAATTTTCAAAGCAAGTTCTGGCTTTTTCATACGTAATAAGAACATTTCTGTTTGGAATAAGTATTTACCTTCATTTAAATTAGGTGCTCTCAATTCTTTAGCTATTCTACTTAGAAGTTTTCCATGCTTTTCATATCGAGATTGAACATCTCTATGAATAGGACTAAACTCTTTCATAATATATGTTTTCATTTGTTCTAATAAAAATGTTCTATGGACTTTATTTTTATTTCTCTTCAATGAATCAAAGAAACTTTTTGCATAATCCACAAATAAAATATCAAACTCTTGTTCAGTTAATACTTTTCCTTTAAACGGATCATAAACTTCACCACGATAATAAAATGGGAAGTTAAATATTCTAATAAATTCATCTACATGTGATGCATAATCTATAATAAATGAATTATCAGTATAAATTTCTAACTCTTCATTAAATTTAACATTATATCTTTTTGCGATACTTGTTTTAAAAATAATGTTGCATGCTGAGTTCTTTCTCAAGAATGAATTAGCATTTGTTTCATATTTATACCTTTTTACTTTTACTACATTTTGATTAATATATTGTGGTTTGCGTAATGTGAATTTATGAATTGGTGCAATTAACGCATCAAGTCCACCAATATTCTTTAAATAATAGCCAATTGCATAAGAAGCAAGTTGATCATCAGCATCTAAAAACATAAAGTAATCAGTATTTACATTCTCAATAGCTTTATTTCTTGCTTTTGCATGACCTTGATTCTTATCAAAATTAATAATTTGAACATCTTTATCATAAGTTTCTAATTCTCTTAATAATATTTCAGTAGTCTTATCTTCTGAGCCATCATTAACAATAATCACATCAAAATCTTGATTTCTTTGATTTTTAAGACTTCTTATACAATCCTGAATATATTCCTCTTTATTGTAATATGTGATAATGACTGTTAATTCATTCATTCTATTTCTCCTTATCTACTCTAACTAGTTACAAATTGAATTTACATTTAAAACTAAACATTTTAATTCCTGAGCTCGATATCTTTAGAATAATTTTTAACTATTTTTTCTGTTTAATTTTTACGATTTTAAAATTTCTAATAACGTAAGAATGCAACCTTACATAAACTATTAAGGTTGCTTAATATTAGTATTTTATTATAATAGAAAATATAATTAGTATATTTTATAAGTAAAGATCTACTACTCTAATTCAGCTTCTTTTACTTCTCCATCTCTAATTTCTACGTAATCTTGCATAATATTTTGAATATAAATCAAAATTGATATTGATACTAATGACATACTCATTACTTTTATAAATTTGCTCATTATTAATCCTCTTCCCCGATTATTTATATCTCGAAAACTTCTTTTATTTCCCTCTATATATGAAAGTTATCTATATTTCTATGTAATCTCATACAAATTCAACATAATATTTAAACAAAAGAATTACATAAGATAATTATACCATGTAACTATTAAATACATATATATAATTTCAATTAAGTAAATGTTTTTAATGGTTAAATATTATTTCAAGTTTTACAAATTGCACTATTTTAACTTTAGCAAAATTTATTAGAAGTTGTTGTAAATTTATAGATTAATAACTATAGATTAATTTCAAATAATTAATACTTATAAATTACATTATCTCCTTAGGTTTGTAATATTTTGACTTTTAAACATAAAAATGGTTTTATTCGCATACATAAATCATGTAATATCTAAAACAGAATTATTTTACGCTTAAAAATTTATAAGACGGAATAAAAAAAGAGATTAATCAACACAAAGTTGCTTAATCTCTTAAATTCAACAGTCCAATTTGGTGGCGTCCCATTATTATTGAAGTTTTTAAATTAACTTAAAAAATGTATTAGAAGAAGATGAAATTCTTTTTATTTATGTTTTAAAAATATGTTTTACAATTCGTTCGCTTGAATTACCGTCTAGATAGGTAAAACGTTTTTTTAAAAACCTATCTATTTTTTCTTGGTCAAAATCATTTCTATATAATGAGTCTATTAGTTCCTCAAATGTATTAACAATTTTGCCTGGTACAAATTCATTATACGGTTCATAAAAACCCCTATTAGACGAATACTCTTCTAAATCAAATGCATAGAATAACATTGGTTTTTTTAAAATAGCAAATTCATATATTAATGAAGAATAGTCGCTAATTAAGATGTCTGCTACTAATAGAAAATCATTTATCTCTCTATACTTTGAAATATCTATAAAATACTCATTATAATTTTCAGGTATTTCAATCCCTTTTCTTACGAACGGGTGCATTTTAAGTAATATAATTGAATTTGTTTCAGAACAATACCTCGCCAATTTTTCAAAGTCAAGCATCTCATAAGGATAGAAGGCTGTATAATGACCACTTCCACGAAATGTAGGTGCATATAATATTATATTTTTATTTTTTAATATAGGATAACTTTTTTGTACTTTTTGAACTGCAATTTTTTTATATTGATCATCAAAAAACATATCCGTTCTTGGTATTCCTAGAGGATATATTTTTGACTCTAATATACCAAATGCTTCAGCATAATTGGCCACATCTTTTTCCGACGAAACATATACTTTGGTGTAATTTCTATGGTTAACTGAATTAAAAAACGGTCCATCTTTCATACCTGTTCTACTATATCCAACTGTTTTAAAAGAACCTACTGCATGCCAAAGTTGTATTATTTCTTGGTTTTTTCTAAAATTCAGATGATATAGAAGTGGATGATAATCATCTAAAAATATATAGTCAGCTTTTCCCAATAGATATGGAAATAAAAATTTATCAACCTTGCTTCTTCTAAGAGACACATTAGACTTATAAATTTCATGAAATTTATATTTTTTGTTAAGACCTTGTTTCATCATTTCCTCATAAATATATTTGATATTTCCAGATCTATTTCCTCTAGAGTCAGAAGTAAATAAAACAGTATCACTATTTTTTTTATTTATAGTTTTAGATATAATAAATATACTATTAAAAATTACTTTTCTCATCTCATAAGAAATATTTTTATAAGGTTTTTTTAAAGATTTTAATTTTTCATTTATCATTTTTAATATTTGATTGGGATTTGAAAATTCAACTTTCAAAAGTAATTTATTTGATTTACCTGAAATTATAGGAACTACTTTATATACTATGTCTTTTGTCTGACTTTTTTTAGTAAATACATGAGTAAAGTTCCTCAACAAAAAATTAATTTTATCATTATCGTTTTTTATTAATTCATATTTTTTTCTGTTTTCATC
Source organism: Mammaliicoccus sp. L-M44 (assembly GCF_022386355.1). NCBI lineage: Bacteria > Bacillati > Bacillota > Bacilli > Caryophanales > Staphylococcaceae > Mammaliicoccus > Mammaliicoccus sp. L-M44. Next base: position 62,979 of record NZ_JAJNIU010000004.1, read on the forward strand.
ATTCATATCATAAGTTAAAGGATCAAATAATTTTCCAGATAGATTAGCAATATATTCAATGTCCTGTTTAAAAATAATGTTAAATTGGCCACTTGGTAAATAACTTCCATCATTACTAATCGCTATATTAAATCTTAATCTAAAAGACCCTTTTTCAAAAACTTTAAATTCATTAGGTTTAAAAATTTTATTAGTATAAACATCCTTTAAAAAAAACTCACCATCATTGATATCTAAACCGTGAGTATGCCCTTCAATATAGAGTTGAATGCGTTCCCAATATATATTATCTATTTTTATATTATATTTGTTCAATTTATTCAACTCCAACAAGTTCATTTAGTTAATATTAATTTATAAGTCCCATTTAATTATTGTCTTACCCCATGATTTAGATAAGTCATATTCAAATGCATCGATAGCATCATTGATATTTTTAACTTCAAATTCTCTACTTTTAAGTAATGCTAATTTCTCAATTACATCAGGATTCTGTTTGTAAAAAAGCGCAACTTCTTGGAAATCTTTAGCACTACTTCTACTACTTCCTATCATTGTTATACCTTTTTCAAGTACTAGCCTAGTATTAATTTCAATCGGATATTCACTTACACCAAGTAAAGATATACTGCCTTCCGGAGAAATTAAATCTATTATTTGATTTATTGCTGACTGACTTCCTTTACCACCCACGCACTCAAAACCATGATCAATTTTAATGTCTTTTGGCAAATGATTAATATAAAATATATCATCTACAAATGAAAAATGACTTAATTTAAAGTCAGTTTTACCAAACACATATATTTTTGCATTTGGATATAACTTTCGTAATAAAATTGCAGTAATATAACCTAAGTTACCATCACCCCATATCCCAAAACTACTTCTATTTGAAATAGATTTTTTTTCAAACCTTTGTATTGAATGCCAACTGACTGTAACTAATTCAGAATACGATAAAATACTCAAATCTATTCCATCTGGAATTTCTACTATTCTATCATAATCCATAAATACATAATCTTGCATGAAACCATCATAACCACTAGATCTAAATTTACTACTAGGCAAATAGTTTTCTCCAATAACCTTATCTGTCTCCACTGGTGAATTTGGTACTAAAATAACCTTAGTACCTTTTTTATATCTGCCATTAAAATCATATACAACCTCTCCTACTGCTTCATGAATCAAGGACATAGGAAGCTTTTTTTCTAACACGTCTTCATTTCTATTCCCAGTATAATATCTTTGATCTGCTGCACAAATAGATAAATAAAGTGGTCTGATAACCACTTTATTATCTGTTATAGATTCATTGTTGTAAGTAATCTCAAATTGGCGTGGAGCTACAAGTTGATATACTTGATTAATCATTTATGATTCCACCTTTTATGATTGAGTTTGCAACTTTCAAATCATAGGGAGTAGTAATTTTAATATTATAAAGTTCGCCTGAAACAATTTTAACATTTTGATTTGAAACTATTAAAATTTTACAAGCATCAGTAAGTATTTCCTTATCTTGATCTGTAAGTCTATTATAATTTTCAAGTAATAAATTTATATTAAAAGATTGTGGAGTTTGACCTTGATACATAGTATTTCTAACAGGTATATCTTTTATGTGTTCTCCATCTTCAGAACTAATAATTGTATCTGTAGCAGGAATTACTGTATCGACAGCACCATATTCTAAAACATAATCAATATTCTCTTTTATTATTCTTCTTGTGAGAAACGGACGAACTGCATCATGAGTAATAATTACATCTTCATCTGTTAAAGTATTGTGCTCATTTATCGAACTTATAATATTCATAATTGTTTCATTTCGATCTTTCCCGCCAGCAACTATTTCTATTCTATTATCTAAAATATTATGCTTGCTTAGTGTGTCTTTAGTATGAGTTACCCATTTTTGTGGAGTAGCTATATAGATTTTATCAAACTCTTTAGTAAGTATAAATTTTTCGAGTGTATGGACAATAATCGGTTTTCCATCCAATTCCAAAAATTGCTTTGGAAGTGGAACGTTTCCCATTCTAGAACCAATTCCTCCAGCCAATATACCTGCATATATCATATTTATATCTCCTATCCCGAATTTATTTATCTCTCTTAATTACTTTTTAAATCTGTGTCTTAATTTTGTTAAGCTTTTATACACTAATTCATTTCTTTTTATAGTATTTTTTATCGGCTCTAGATTACTTTTTGGAGTAACATACTTAAGGTTTGCTGAGATATATCCTTTGTTAATCTTTAACCTTGGCACACCATTTTCTAACCATTCTATTCCTTCAATTTTATATTGTGAATATTTAGATAGCTTATTTAATAATTTTGTTTTCTCATTAAAATGTATTGAGTTAAATACCGCTGTATCATCTTTTAATTCAACATAAGGGAATTTCATATTATAAATATAATTTTTATAACTATTATTCACTTCTATAAATTCAATATCATCAGCAGCTATATATCTGCTCTTAATTCTCAAATACACTATTTGATCCTCACCTGTGAAAATTTCATCAATAGTATACAATTGCGATATATCGTTTTCAATGTGTTTAATTGAAGTTAGTGATGGCTTCTCATACCAACTAAAAGGCTTTTTAAAAATAACGTTTTTACTATTAAATGCTTCATGTTTGATATTTGATTTTGTATTGTCGATACTTATCGAAATACTTTTATTAGATAATAATATATATCCTTTATTTGTTAGCAAAACATGATAATTATTAGAGTTTATTGCATAGTCTAAAACATCTAGTTTCTCATTTTCACTAGTTACATATATTTCATCTTTTAAATCTGATAATCTAAATAAAGTTTGTACTCCTTTAGAATATACAAATTTAATATCACTTATTACACCAATAAATTCTGTACTTGCAGTTATAAACCCATCTTCTATTCTAATTCTAGGGACTCCTGAATGTGTCCATTCGTATCCTATCGCTTTAACAATTTCACCTTTTCCAATTCTCTTTGTAGACTTAGAATTTGCAGACCAATTAACATTTTCAAAAACAGGTTGGTCTTTCTTATTGATTATATATTTTGGAAATTCATCAATTTGAATATATTTATTTAAATCATTAATAATAAAATACTTGTTTAAACCTTTATAATCACTTCTATAATGTGCATTAATTCTCTTTCTAATACTATCGCTAGATCTTGCAACTGACATTTCAAGATTTCTAGTTAGCAATCGAATATTATTAATCCCTATTGTTTTAAGATCATGTTCAGTAATTTGTGGGGCAAACTCTCTTGTTTTACCATACATACCGATATTATCTTTAAACTTAGAAAATACAGTTGCAATATAATAATCCGTTGGATTTGCAAACTGATATGAATATGATAAATCAGCTAGATTTCTTTCATAGTCTTCTGTAAACTCAGGAACTAATTCCGCATACATTTTAGCAAACCTTTTAATTCCTTCACTAATACTTTCATGGAATTCATTATTTTGTGGAATAATTAATGGTTTTACAGTACCCTTGTCATCATTTTCATAACCTGGAATACTTAAATAAGGTGTTTGAGCAAATATCGGTTCAAAATAACTATAATTAGATGGTTTTACAGTAAATCGATGACGTATCGAATTATCAAAATTAGGTGTAAAGTTTCTTATATAATAAAACGGGTTTAGTACTTTTCTACCCGCAGCATTGTCTAATAGTCTAGTTAAAGTGTCTTGAGTATAACCTCTTCCCCAAAACTCAACAAATGCAAATTTTTGAGAAAAATCAATATTCTCTTTCAAATATTTTGTAACTAATTTTCGTTTTTCTGTCGCTAATTTTAGAACTTCATTATGATAATCATGTGATTCACTTAATATTCTTCTAATTTCTATTAAATCACTTTCTCCAATTGTTTTTTCTTGATATTTGTTAAGGCTAGGTATTAGATCTAGTAATTTTTCTTTAGAAATTTGGCTACTTGAAACTAAATCATCAAAATTTGTTATATTTGAAAACATTCCAAATGGTGTAAATGATTCATCATCAATTTTATCTATAAATGAAGCCACTCTCCATGCCTTTCTTGATCCATAAATGTACTTAGTTTTTATCGGGAGATTTAATTCTTTTATGAGTACATCAGCAATTTCCTTCAAGAAATGACCATCTCTTGAAATAAAGTACAATATTTCATACCCTTGCTTTATTGCATGTTTTATTGCCCAATGTACATAAGGAACAAATGCAGAACCAATGTATGCAAAACTATAAAACAACTTATCATCAAACGTCATACTTTTAGCATTTAAGCATTCCCATCTAAATCTTTGGATTTTAGTAGCTATTTTATAACTATCCCATTTATATTCGTGAGTAGATTCATTTATCAAATATCTTTCGAACGGAATATAAGTATCCATATCATGAACAATCGTTTTTATGCCATATCTCCTAGGTACGTTACCATCTGCATGATTATTATCACCATGATGCACCCACTTCGTGAAGTTATATGAATCTACATTAAAAAATAGATATTCGTATAATTTACCTGTTGATTTTTGATAGCCTATTTCACTAGAAACATAAAGTTTTATACTATTAAATCTTTTATCAACTTTCATGAGCATTTCTTTAATTATATTTTCTGGCAAATACATATCACTTAATAATATTATTTCATGTCCATTAGCTTTTAATGAAAATAATTCTTCAATTTTATCATGTAATGGTTCTACATTTTTTATTTCTTCATCTACTTCACTTTTATATAGAAAATCAACCTGTTCATTTGATAATTCGAAATTTTCTTGTAATCTTTTTAAAAGTTCATACAGTGATATTTCTAACTTATCTGTCTCTCTTTCAAATACAGTTTTTCTAAATACATCCCTTAAATCCATTTCAACTTGATGCCTTATTTTAGGATATTCTTCTACAAAAAACTTTGGAAAAGAGATTTCACTTCTCCTTAAATTCTGCTGTACTTTATAAAATATACTTCTAGGCTCGAGAGTTTTTCTTCTAAATAAAGTATCAAATATATCAAAAGTATGTAACTCAGGGAGCTTTGCTTTTTTGGGAGTAAACGAATCAGCTTCATTAATTATGTTATCAATACTGAAATTTTTGCGATGCTCAAAAAATTTATTTAATAAATTTTCAATGTTATTAACCGGCTTGATGTCACCTTCAATTACAGTTAAGAGGTCATTATATGAGTTTACAATTTCGCCATCTGTATTTTCAAAATAATCAGCAATTAATTCTGAATCATTAATATACTCATCATAATCAGGTATATAACGGATATATTTGTCAACACCAGCTTCCAATAAATCGTAAAAAATAGATGAATAGTCAACTATACCTATATCAATTTTGTTGAATATTTCATATATATCAAATTCATCATTCCATAAAATTATATTTGAATATTCTTGTTGATTTGTTATTACGTATTGGTACTCAGGATCTTTTGTCATAAATGGATGGACTTTAATAATCATGCATGAATTTGTATTAGCTAAACTTCTATTAAGTTTTGCTAAATCAGGGATTAATGAGCTAAACACTCCATTTATCTGTCTGTATCTATAAGTTGGTGCAAATAAGTATACTTTATTATAATTATCTAATTTAGAAAGCTGAGTATAATTTTCAATTTGAGTTAAATCAGAATCCTTATAGACTATATTCCTAGGATATGGACCTTTAATAAAATGCTGACTGTCAATTAAAGTATCATTTTTAAAATGCTGATCCATAAATGGGGATGTAGATAAAAATAACGTGTTCTTTTTATACAAATCAGTATTCTTTATATATTTTTTTACAATATCTTGACTAAGAGCTGATTCCATCCCCAAGCCAAGTTCAATATGTTTAATACCTACACCATGCCACATATTTAAAATTGTTATATTTTCATTCATACTACTTGGATATGTTTGTCTAAAATTTTCATTAACATAAACATCAGCATTCTTGAATAAGTAATTTGAAATATCAGAATTCAAATATGTTGAATTGAATCCTAATGATTTTACTTTTTGAGCATCTTCTTTGTTATCTGCTATCCACCATAGTTCATGGGTTTTTTTATAATGTTTGTTCATATACATAAACAAGGCTTTTGGATTACCCTGCCATTTATACGTACCAAATAACCATAATTTCATTAACTACCTCAACCTTTATTTTTTTATTTTTCTATATACTTTTTTAATAACTTTATTTTTCTTTATTAATTTATTGTAAATATTATATGCTGCTTGAACACCTTTTGGTGATCGCTTAATAGACATAATCTTATTTTTTGTTTTTAATGGTACCTTTTTTCCAATTAGTTTTTTGGAAGCCATTTTATAAGTAATTGGGGGTGCATATTCTACTTCTGGTTCAAATAGAATTACAGAGTCTTTAAGGGGTGCAAAATATTTAATAATAAGTTCATCATCTGGTTTATTTCTAAAATAATCTACTCCAAAATCATAAAAGTTTCTCTCAATTTCATCTTGGTCAATAAAATTTAATTCGTAAAATTTCTCTATGAATTTAGGTAACCAGTTGTCCATAGACTCATATAATTTCCTATCATTTGGTTTATATTCGATATTAGGAATTATAGTTTCACCCTTATATTTATAATTACTAATAGTTTTATATGGGATATTAGCAAATATTGATTCTATAAATATCAAAGAAGTCATTTTTGAAGTGTAATTATATCTAATTATATTACCAGTCGACTGATATATACTTCTAGCATAAAAGAAAATTGTACTAACATTATCTTTAGTAATATTAGATAACAGTCGATGTAAACAATCTTGTGTATAACCTCTACCCCAGTATTCTATAAATGCAAATTTTTCATTAAAATCAATTTCTTGAATCAGATATTTGTTAACTATTTTTCTATCATTCGCAGCTTTTGATAATAAATATTCGTTGTATTTTTGATTTCGCTTTGCTGTTAATCTAATAAGTTCTTTTGTTTTATAATCAAATTTTTCATTATGTTTTAAAAACATCAGATCTGGAAAAATATCGGCAAACTCATTCTCTGTAAGGTACAATGCTTCTAACATACTTTTGTAGTTTGTTAAACCAGCAAAATTTCCAAAAGGTGAATAAAATTCTTCATCTATTTTATTAATAAATGACGGTATTCTCCATGCCTTTCTAGAACCGTATATATATTTAGTTTTAATATCATAATTTTGATGACTAATTATTTCATCTGCTATTTTTTTAAGTAATTCACCATCTCTAGATATGAAATATAAAGTTTCTATTTTTTTATTTATGGCTTTTTTTATACACCAATGAACATAAGGTACAAAATAACTACTTATATAACTAAAAACGTAATAATCTCGGTCAGATGCAACTTCATTTCTAAATCTTGCAAGTAATGTAGCAAGTAAATAAGTATCATAATTTTTATTACGATTTATAAGTTGGTTTTCATATTTATTATAAGACAACAGCTTTTGTTCATTCGTTTTTATATTTAATTTTTGAGGTACATTTACATCTGCATGTCTATTATCTCCATAATGTATCCAATCTTTGTAATCATATTCCAAGTCTTCAAAAATATCTAAGTATAGCAAGCTAGTAGACTTTTGGTTGCCAATTTCACTAGATAAGTAAAGCGATAAATCTTCAAGGATAGGACTAACTCTAGTTAACATTTTCTTAATAACATGCTTTGGTAGGTACATGTCACTTATTAAAATAACTTTTTCACCGCTATTAACTAGTTTAATTAATTCATCTAACCCTTCTTTTCTCGCCTCAACATTTGACAGTTCTGCTTGAATCTCTAATTCCATTAATAAATTAGTATCTTTATTACTCAAACTATATATATCTTGTATTCTCTTAAAAATGTCTTCAAAATATATTTCTAATCTATTATCTTCCCTTATAAACTGAGATTTTTTATAATAATCTCTAACATACTTCTCAGCTTGTATACGAACTCTAGGATAGTTTTGAATGACATAGAAGGGTACTTGAGTATCTTCTCTTAATAATTTATCTTTGACATAGTAAAAAATACCTTCTGGTTTTAATGTTTTTCTTTGAAGAATTGTGTCAAAAACATCAAAACTATATAAAGTATTTAAACCTTTATCTTTTATTTTGAAATCCAGAGTCTTACTTATAATTTCTTCAAAACTACCTTTGTCATAACCCCAGAACTTTTCTTTTAGATGTTTTAAATTATCATAATCTTCTTCATAACACCTTATATTATCCAAAGCATCTAGTAATTCATTGAAATCATTTGATATAATACCTGATGTGTTTTCATCGTAATTTTCAATAAGATTACGATTGGAAATGTATTTTTCATAATCATAAATATATCTAATGAATTTTGTAACACCCGAAGCTAATAAATCGTAATAAATAGAAGAATAATCAACTATACCAATGTCAATATCTTCAAATAATTCATATATATCTTTTTCTTCATCCCAAAAAATAATATTTGGATTGCACTGATATTTATTTTTAATATTTAAATACTGTACATCCTCTTTAACAAGATAATGCATTTTAATTATCAAGAGTATATTATTTTTTTGTAACTTCTCTAATAATAATGAGAAGTCAGGAATCGCCTCTCCAAAAAAACCTTCCATAGAATAATCACGGAAAGTTGGAGCATATAATGCAATTTTCGTATCCTCGTTTTTTCTTTTTTCTATAAGAATACTTCTATTTTCACTATTAAACCTTTTTTTATCATACATTACTGATGGATATCCACTTTTAATTATTTGATCACTATCTAATTTAATCATCTTTGAAAAGTGATTTTTCATAAATTCAGAAGTGACTAAAAACAATTGATTATTACGAAATACATCATTGTATTTTATATATTTTTTATAAGTTCTATATTTTATACCTGGTGATTCAACAAATCGCTCAATAGGTTTTAATCCTACTCCATGCCATAAATTTAATATAATCACTTCGTCTTTAAATTTATTAGGAATATGCTCTTTAACTTGATGTACAACAAAAACACCAGCAATCTTTTTTATCTTTTCTGCTTTTTTTGAAGAATATAACTCTGCATTATACCCCAATTGTTTAATATTATTAACAACCCGTTCATTGTCACACATCCAATAAGCTTCTATATCTTCCCTATATTTATTAATATATATAAATAACCATTTTGGGTTTCCAATAAATTCATTTGTTGCGTTAAAAATCCAAACCTTTTTATTTCTCATATATTTGTTCTCCACGTTTTTAATGTATATCATTCAATCAATTTATTATAACTAACAATAGTACTTATTTCTACCAAATTTAGTATTTTTAATTGTTTTTTAACCAAACTGATTCTTCATATGCATATACTGATTCTTGATAATTATTACTCCTTGGTAATATCCCGTTTTTGACTGCTTCGTTATAGGCATTCATCTTCGTTTGCTCGTCCTGCTTACTGTATATAATCTTAGCTAAATCTTCTTGTGTCTTTATTTCAAACTCTTTTTTTTGATTCTTTTGAGTTTTCTCTTTTTTTTTAGCTGCTTGTTCTATTTTTTCCTGTTTTGTATCTTTACTACCTTTCGTATCATCAGTTGTCATCATTAGAATTGCAGACAGTACAGTTAGACAAAAAATAGTTGTTACAAGAAATATATTTTTCAATGATCTATCTCTCCCCTATGTGAACATTATCATTATTAAACTACAAATTATTACATTTGTAAATTTGATTTTTACATTTTTAATTTTAATTTTACATTTCACCATAATTAAATCTATTACACTAAACAATTTAACTATATTACTAGTATATATATTAATGTTCTACTTTTACTAAATTTAATAGTGCAAAAAGCAACCTTTTACTTATTTGAAAGGTTGCTTTTCATTATATATCTATTTCATATTAAACCTTTCTTCAAATCTCTCAATTACATCCTCTAAAATCTCAACATCTAATGAGAAGTACAGTTTCATTTTAGGTTCTGTGCCTGATGGTCTGACTGCTATGAATCCTTCTTCGAATATGAACTTAATGAGATCTGTTTGTGGTAATTGAATGGTTTGGATCTTACCTGTTTTTACATTAAGTGATTCTTTCGTAATATAATTTTCTATAAACAATGGTGTTAAATTCTCTATATCGATTGTTTCTAACTGTTTAAAGTCATTCATAATTTGTTTAATCTTCTCTCGTCCTTCTGCACCGTCAAATGTTGGTGAGAGGGTCTTATCTTTATAATGACCGAGTTCTTGATATATATTATCTAATACATCTTTGAACGTCTTGTTTTCTTGTGTCAGTTGTTCTTTATATTTAATCAATAGTGCTGCTGTTTGTATCGCATCTTTATCTCTTGAGAAGTCGTCAACTAAATAGCCATGGCTTTCTTCATATGCTAATACTAGTTGGGATGCGTTATCTTCTAAATTCTTTAATTGCTCTGATATATATTTGAAACCTGTTAACACGTTAATGACACCAATATCTAATGATTTGGCTAGTTTTTCACTTAATGCACCTGTTACAACAGATTTGATGATGTATTTGTTTTTAGTATCTACTAATTGATTATTTCTCATTTTCAAAAGTAATAAACCTATTTCATTACCATTAAAATATCTTGTTGCACCATCTTTATAACGTTCAACAATACCGATTCTATCTGCATCTGGGTCTGTTGCGATTAATAAATCTGCATGTTCTTTATCTGCTAATTGTTTGCCTAAATTAAAAGTATCTTCTTCTTCAGGATTCGCGATACGAACTGTTGGAAAGTCACCGTTTGGAGTTGATTGTGCTTCTTCTATGAGGTAGTTAGTATATGATAAATCATCCAGTACATCTGATAATATTGGAAGACTTGTTCCGTGCAAGCTAGTGAGTATTGTCTTTGTCTGATTTGTTTCAAATAATCCTACTAGGTTCTTCACTGCTTCTTTATAGGCTTTCGTTACCTTCTCATTAAATGGCAAGATCATTTTATGTTCTTTTAACGATTCAAAGTCATCGGATTGTATGTTTAATGGATCATTTACTGAATCTATATAACGACTTAATTCTAATGATGGTTCAGTTAACAATTGCCCACCTTCTGGACCGTACACTTTAATACCATTATAATTTTTAGGATTATGACTTGCAGTAATCATAATACCTGCTGTTGTTTTTAAGTATCTTACTGCGAATGACAGTTCTGGTGTCGATTTATATGTTTCTGGCAAGATAACTTCGATACCATTTGTACCTAAAACTCTAGCTATTTCAAGCGCAAATTCTTTAGATAAGTGTCTCGTGTCAAAATGTATGACTACTTTAGATTTTTCTGTTATTTTGTTTAAGTATTTAGCTAACCCTAATGAAAACTTTTGAATTGTAAATTTATTTAACCGACCTGGTCCGATACCAAATGTGCTTCTTATCCCAGCTGTTCCAAAAGATAATAGGTCTGTAAATCCATCCTTAATTTCTTGTTCTGTTTGAACATTGTAGAATGGTTCTACTAAACTTTCAGAAATTCTTTTTTCCCATTGTTCTTTCAAAGTTCTAACCCCTTTGCCTAAATATCTAATGATTGTATATATTGTTTAATTTCTTCACGCATTTCTTTATCTTTTAATGCATATTCTATTGTTGTCTTCACAAACCCGATTTTTTCACCAACATCATAGCGTTGCCCTTCAAAGTCATATGCATAAACTTTGTCATCTTTATTTAAACGTTCTATAGCGTCTGTCAACTGAATTTCTCCTCCACTACCTTCATTTTGATTTTTAAGGTAATCAAAAATTCTTGGTGACAACACATATCTTCCCATAATAGCAAGGTTAGATGGCGCAGTACCTTGTTCTGGTTTCTCAACAAATCGATTTACTTCGTATAAGTGTTCGTCTTGTGATTTAGGTTCAATAATACCGTAACGATGTGTTTCTGTTTCTGGCACTGTTTGCACGCCAATTACAGATTTACCTGTCGCTTCATATTGTTCCATTAATTGTTTAATAGCTGGATTATCTGATTCAACAATATCATCACCTAAAAGTACAGCAAATGGTTCATTTCCGATGAATTGTTTCGCTGTGTAAATCGCATGCCCTAATCCCTTTTGTTCTTTCTGTCTCACATAAAAGATATTTGCTAAATCTGTAGAGTATTGTACTTTTTTTAATAATCCTGATTTACCTTTTTCAGACAAGGTTGTTTCTAATTCCTTTTGAATATCAAAATGATCTTCTATCGCCCTTTTATGTTTCCCTGTCACAATAATTATGTCTTCAATACCAGCACGCGCTGCCTCTTCGACAATATATTGTATTGTTGGTTTATCTAATATTGGCAACATTTCTTTAGGCATTGCTTTAGTAGCAGGTAAAAATCGTGTACCTAAACCTGCTGCAGGTATAATTGCTTTTTTTATATTAGCCATAGTAATCTCCTTTTCTTAATCACACTTATATAATCTATTAGTATTTTTAGTAATTCAATTTTAATTATTAATCGAAAATTCCACTATATTATATATATACTTTGTGTCTATAATGCTGAATTAACACATATATTTGACTAAATATTTTACACATTTACTAAAAATTAGGGAAAATAAGTCATTTTACTTAATTATATTATATCATCAATACTAAAAATAAAAAGTATTTTATTTAAAATCACAAAATCTAAATACACATTAGTCAATTTATTACTTATTATTTATTTTTATAATTACAATCACATAAAATTTAATTTCACTTTACTCAAAATATAAAACTGCACTTATATTTTGTAAACCAATGATATTTTTATAGTCAATGTACAAATTAATTCATATTATAAAAAGCATTCTAACTAAATATAATAACTACATCTAGAGAATATTAATTCATTAAAACACACTTATTTAGAAAAAATTCAAAATTATCTTTATGAATAAGATTTTAAAAATTCAATCAACCCAAGAACAATTGCTACATTATTGCTTATATTTTTTTATCATTTTAAATAAAAATATACGATTTTAGATTGCGTTTCATATTATATAACACAATAAAACTGGTTTTTTATAATAACTTGTAATAAAATTAAGTATATTATTAAAAGAAAGGAAATAAATAATGATTAACACGGTTACTGCACAATGGATGTTAGAATTAGAATTAGCTTGGCGTGGTGGTGCAAGAGGAACTTCATCTGGCGTTACTGATCATATAATAAACGGTTTAAACGATTCGTATTTGGAACTAATTGATGTTCAAGACTTATTAAAAGTACATCATAATACAGCATTTATTAAATATAACACTTTAGTATTCTTATGTGATAATTTGCGTTATCTTAAAGAAACTATCAAAACTAGACCGGAATTAACTAATAAAAAAAATGTCTTTTTATATTGGAATACTGGATGGGATAACCCACCTATTATGATTCGGTCAGTAAAAAAACAAGTAGAAAAGATATTTTTTGATTGTAATATAGTTTTTCTCGATGACAATAACTATTTAAAACACTTAAATTCGGAAACAACTAAATTTCCAAAAAATCTTGATATTTTAAAATCAAATTCAGTTGCTCATTGGAGTGATTGGCTAAGATTAAGTATACTTCAAGAACACGGTGGATTATGGATTGATGCGACTGCTTTTCCTACTGAACAACTGAGAGAAACTATTAATATAATCAATAGTTCAGCAGCTAAAGTATGGACACAAAGAGCAATTGGCAATTATCAAATATCTAACTGGTTAATTTATAGTAAAGAAAAAAATAATTATTCAATATCTTTAATGTTAGCCGCAATAAATTTGTGGTTAGAAAATCATGAATCATTCATTGAATATTTTCATTTTCACACTTATTGGTATTTTCTTAGTCAAATAGATACGGAATTCAAGGAACAGTGGAAAAATGCTCCGAAAATGAATTCTGCACCTACTTTCGAATTATGGAAAAAATCCCAAGAAGTTATTAGTAATGAGGACTTTAATAATTTGTTTAATAATACCTACATCCATAAAATGAATGCTTCATATAAACACAATAATATACAACCTGACACAGTTGCAGATTATCTTGTAAAATTAAGTAATCAATAAATAAAATTTATCACTCCTTTAAATTAATTTAAAACTATTATGACAGACACTATTTCTTTTTATTCATTTTTAATCGCACACAAAAAAGCAACCTTTCGTTTTCTTGAAAGGTTGCTTTTTATTTTTTGTCCTTATATCAAATGAAATTTTCTTTCGAACTCATCAATTACATCATCTAAATTCTCAACGTCTAATGAGAAGTACAGTTTCATTTTAGGTTCTGTGCCTGATGGTCGGACTGCTATAAATCCTTCTTCAAATATGAACTTAATGAGATCTGTTTGTGGTAAGTGAATGGTTTGGGTCTTACCTGTTTTAACATTAAGTGATTCTTTCGTAATATAGTTTTCTATAAACAACGGTGTTAAGTTCTCTATATCGATTGTTTCTAACTGTTTAAAGTCATTCATAATTTGTTTAATTTTCTCTCGTCCTTCTGCACCGTCAAATGTTGGTGAGAGGGTCTTGTCTTTATAATGACCAAGTTCTTGATAAATATTATCTAATACGTCTTTGAATGTCTTGTTTTCTTGTGCCAGTTGTTCTTTATATTTAATCAATAATACTGCTGTTTGTATGGCGTCTTTATCTCTTGAGAAATCGTCTACTAAATAGCCATGGCTTTCTTCATATGCTAAGACTAGTTGCGATGCGTTATCTTCTAAATTCTTTAATTGCTCTGATATATATTTGAAACCTGTCAACACGTTAATGACGCCAATATCTATTGATTTAGCTAGTTTCTCACTTAGTGCACTTGTTACAACAGATTTAATGATGTATTTATGTTGGTCATCTGATAATTGTTGATATCTCAGTTTCATCAACAATAACCCTATTTCATTACCATTGAAATATCTTGTGGATCCGTCTTGATATCTTTCAACAATTCCTATTCTATCTGCATCTGGATCTGTCGCTAGTACAAGTTGTGCATCTTCTGTTGCTACGAGTTGTTTACCTAAGTCAAATGTATCTTCCGCTTCTGGATTCGCAATATTAACTGTTGGAAAGTCTCCATTCGGCTTTGATTGTGCTTCTTCAATTACATAGTTTGTATACGACAAATCTTCGAGTATATCTGACAATAGAGGCAAACTTGTTCCGTGTAAGCTTGTTAACACTGTTTTTGTTTGCGATGTTTCAAATGAACCGACAAGTTTCTTAACCGCTTCTTTATATGCTTTAGTTGTTTCTTCTTTAAATGGCAGAATCAATCCACGTTCCTGCAATGTTTCCAAGTCATCAGTTTGTATATTTAATGGGTCTTCCACCGTATCAATATAACGACTCAGTTCTAATGAAGGCTCTGTTAATAACTGTCCACCGTCTGGACCGTATACTTTAATACCATTATAGTTCTTAGGATTATGACTTGCTGTAATCATAATACCTGCTGTTGTTTTTAAGTATCTCACTGCGAATGACAGTTCTGGTGTCGATTTAAATGTTTTTGGCAAGATAACTTCAATACCATTTGTACCGAGTACTTTTGCGATTTCATTCGCAAATTCTTGAGATAAGTGTCGTGTATCAAAATGAATCACCACTTTAGGTTCATTCGTTATGTTTCTTAAATATTTAGCTAGTCCTAACGCAAACTTTTGAATCGTGAATTTATTTAATCGACCTGGCCCGATTCCGAATGTACTTCTTATACCTGCTGTTCCAAATGATAATACATCCGTAAATCCCGCTTCAATTTCTTCTTCTGTTTGAACATTATGAAACTGTTCAACTAAACTTTCAGATATTCTTTGTTCCCATTGTGCTCTCAAAGTTCTAGCTCCTTTACTAAATATCTAATGATTGCAGATAACGTATAATTTCGTCACGCATTTCTTCATCTTTCAAAGCATATTCTATTGTCGTCTTCACAAATCCTATTTTCTCTCCGACGTCATAACGTTGACCTTCAAAATCATACGCGTAAACTTTATCATCTTTATTTAAACGTTCGATGGCATCTGTTAATTGAATCTCTCCACCGCTTCCTTCTGTTTGTGTTTCTAAATAATCAAATATTTTTGGAGATAATACATATCTACCCATAATTGCTAGGTTTGATGGTGCAGTACCTTGTTCTGGTTTCTCAACAAATCGATTTACTTCGTATAAGCGTTCGTCTTGTGATTTAAGTTCAATAATACCGTAACGATGTGTTTCTGTTTCTGGCACTGTTTGCACGCCAATTACAGATTTACCTGTCGCTTCATATTGTTCCATTAATTGTTTAATAGCTGGATTATCTGATTCAACAATGTCATCACCTAAAAGCACGGCAAATGGTTCGTTTCCGATAAATTGTTTCGCTGTGTAGATCGCATGTCCTAATCCCTTTTGTTCTTTCTGTCTTACGTAGAAGATATTCGCTAATTCTGTTGAATATTGAACTCTATCGAGCAATTCTAGTTTGCCTTTTTCATATAATGTTGTTTCAAGTTCTTTTTGAATATCGAAATGATCTTCAATCGCACGTTTATGTTTTCCCGTCACAATAATAATATCTTCTATGCCAGCACGTGCTGCTTCTTCCACGATATATTGAATCGTCGGTTTATCTAATATTGGTAACATTTCTTTAGGCATTGCTTTAGTCGCAGGTAAGAATCTTGTTCCTAATCCTGCTGCAGGTATAATTGCTTTTTTTATTTTATTGTTATCCATTTTAAGTTCCCTCACTAACAAGCTTTTTAAACTATCTATATTAATCGTCACTTTTTATTACATCATTACACATTATAAATTACATTTTCATAATTCGCGAGTAATGACATAAATAATGACGCTTTTTAATCCCATATTATTCAATATTATCGTCAATCACTTATTCTCCTGTATCATCTTATTATGCGTCACGCGGTTATCGAAATTTTTAGCGATATTGATTTTATAATCTGTATGTTTGTCATAATCTGTTCCATACACGCAAGCATACAAGATATCCATTAAGAAACTGATAGAATCTCGTGTTGTGAAGTTGCTGATTTTGGAATATAACTTTTCCCTTGTTGAGATACGCAATGTACTGTCTGCGTATTTGGTTACTGTATTTTCACCAATACTTGTGAGTCCGATAATTGGAATATGCTTTTTCTTTAACATCGGTAATAATTTCATGATGCTTTGATTTTCACCACTATATGAAATAAAGATGGCACATGTATGTTTCGATGACTTTTCAATTTCAAAATGGGGTTCGAGTGCACAGAGTTTAACGGTCTTGCCAATTTGATTCATTCTCATTTCAAAGTCTTCGCATATCATCAAATTATGATACAGTCCAAATATTTTAATGGTTTCCGCTTCTTTTAAATACGTGACTGCTTTATCCAATTCTTGATGATCGATTAAATGCACAGTATCGTCTATCGTTGTTTGATTGAGTCTCGCTAATTTATGGCTAATGGACATGTTATTATCTGATGCATCAAATGGGAAGTTTGCATCTATTGATTCATAATGTCGGTTTAAGTATTCTACTGCTTCTAAATAATGATCTTTCAACTCTAACCAGCCGTCGAATCCTAACTTTTTAGCTATGCGGATACCAGTAGAAGGATGTGTATATGTTTCTTTAGAAATTTGATTTAACGTCTTAGACTTAATCTTCTCTCTTTCTTCAAACAAATATTGAATAATACTTTGTTCTGCTTGTGAAAATATATCTTCTTTCATTCTTTCTGTTAAAAGCATATTGATATCTCCTTTTGTAAAAAGTCATTACAAAAATCCCGTTTATTTTTAAGAAATTTGTAAATGCCATTTGATAATGCCCGATTTGCCTTTTTAATGATTACTTCTATTTTATACTTAACGTGTATAAGAAAGAAAATATTAGGAGGTCATTATAATGGAAAAAGGGATAAAAATTGTAACTATCGGTGGTGGCAGCAGTTATACGCCTGAATTGATGGAAGGTTTTATTAAGCGTTATGAATCTTTACCTTTAAGTGAAATTTGGTTGGTGGACATTCCTGAAGGCAAAGAAAAATTAGAAACTGTCGGCAAAATGGCACAAAGAATGTGGGATGCTTCTCCATATGATGTCACAGTAAATTTATCATTAGATAGACGTGAAGCTTTAAAAGATGCCGATTTCGTTACGACACAATTTAGAGTAGGTTTATTAGATGCTAGAATCAAAGATGAACGTATTCCTTTATCACATGGTTTCTTAGGTCAAGAAACGAATGGTCCGGGTGGTATTTTTAAAGCGTTAAGAACGATTCCTGTCTTATTAGATATTGTCGAAGATATGAAAGAACTTTGTCCAAATGCATGGTTAATTAATTTTACAAATCCAAGTGGTATGGTTACAGATGCTATCGTACGATACGGCAAATGGGAAAAAGTACTTGGTCTATGTAATGTACCTGTGAATAGTTTGATTAATGAGCCGGAAATGTTGAATGTTGGTGAAGGAGAACTTACGCATCACTTTGCAGGGTTAAACCATTTCCATTGGCATAGAGTTAAAGACGCAAATGGTCATGACGTGACTGATCAATTAAATAAACAATTAGTTGAAGATGCATCATCGTTACCTTCTAATATCTTTGATGTGCCATTTTTCGAAGAGCAATTACAACAAATGCAGCTCATTCCATGTGGTTACCATAGATATTACTACCGTGCAGAAGAAATGCTTGAACATGCACTTAAAGAATACAATGATCCAGAAATCGGTACGCGTGCTGAACAAGTTAGACAAACGGAAAAAGAATTATTTGAACTCTATAAAGATGAACATCTCGATCATAAACCAGAGCAATTAAGTCAACGTGGTGGTACACATTATTCAGATGTCGCATGTGAGTCAATTGCATCTATTGCTTCAAATAAAAATACACATGTCGTAGTATCTACTGTTAATAAAGGTGCAGTACCAGATTTAGCACCTGATGATGTGGTAGAAGTGTCAGCATATATCAACGCGACAGGTGCACAACCAATCTCATTCGGTTCGTTACATCCAGCAGAACGCGGATGGTTACAAGTAATGAAGAATATGGAATTATGTGTAGAAGAAGCAGCCGTTACAGGAGATTACGGATTACTATTACAAGCATTTATTATCAATCCATTAATTCAAAGTGGAGAATCTGCGAAACAAGTGATGAATGAATTACTTATTGCTCATAAAGCATACTTACCACAATTTGCAGAAACAATCGCTCACTTAGAAGCACAAGGTGTCACAATTAAAGATGACAAAGCAAGAGCATTGAGTGCAGAAGCATCATTGAAAGAAGTATAAGTAAGAAGATAGAAGTCTTGGATGAAGCGTGAGGCAGTAAAGTGTCTCACGGTTTTTTGTGTGTGAGTGTGAGTGAGTGTTGATGTGGTGCGCTAACGATCTTGTTTCTGTTTCTTGGACGTTAGAATTTCTAACGATCTTGTTTCTCACTCTTGATCGTTAGCGCCCCATCAAAATACAAAAAAGCCGATTGTGCCCCTGCACAATCGGCTTCATTACTTTCCTATATGATAATATTATCTATTAATCTTGCTTGGCTAAATTTAACGGCTAGTGAAATAAAGATTTGTCCTTCTATTGTATGTTGTTCTTCTAATTCTGGATAACTGTAAATTGCAACTTCTACTATATCTCCGCTCACGTTACTTTCTAAATATTGCGTGATGGCTTGTATTAAGACGTCGCTATTTCTCTCACCTTCGTCATATTTCTTCTTAGCTAATGCTAAACTTTTAGATAAGTGTACAGCTTCTTTTCTTTCTTCATCTGTTAAATAGATATTTCTTGAACTTTTTGCTAGCCCATCTGCTTCTCGCACAATATCTATTGGTACGATTTGAACTGAGTGATTAAAGTCTTCTACCATTTTTTCTATTATAGCGAGTTGTTGTGCGTCTTTTCTACCAAAGTAAGCGCGTGTTGGTTGAATAATATTAAACAACTTATTAACAACTGTTACAACACCATCAAAGTGACCTGGTCTTTTCTTACCTTCTAGCACTTGTGCTAAACGACCTACAGTAATCGTCATCTCTAGTTCTCCTGGATACATTTCTTCAACTGTTGGATGAAATACATAATCTACACCAATTTGTTTAAGCTTCTCTAAATCAGATTCAAATGGTCTTGGGTAATCATCAAAATCTTCATTAGGTCCGAATTGTAATGGATTCACAAAAATACTCACTGCAGTAATATCATTTTCTTCTATTGATTGTTTTATCATTTTTAAATGACCATCGTGCAATGCACCCATCGTTGGTACGAGCCCTATTGTTTTACCTTGAGATTTAAATTGAGATACGATTGAATTCATATCTTTAATACGTTCTACTACTTGCGTCACTACTCTGTCTCCCCCATCACTTTCTTCTTATATGTGTGTGCTTCTGAAGGGAATGCACCACTTTTAACTTCTTCATGATATGCTTTTAGTGCATCTACACCATTTGAAAAATCACCATATTGTTTCACAAATTTAGCAATATGTTCTGAACCGTAATTTAATAAATCATGATATACCAGTACTTGACCATCTGTACCTTTTCCTGCGCCTATACCGATAACTGGAATTGTCAGTTGTTCCGTAATCACTTCAGCTAAATCACTTGGAATCGCTTCTAATACGAGCATCACTGCCCCTGCCTGTTCAACTGCTTTCGCATCTTCTATCAATTGTTCAGCTTCTCTTTTTGAACTTGCTTGTAATTTATAACCTGTAATGCCGACACTTTGAGGTGTTAAGCCTAAATGAGATACGACTGGCACACCAATTTGAGTACAACCTTGGATCAATGTCGTATGCACACCTTCGATTTTCACAGCGTTTGCTTTAGTATCTTTATACAATTGAATCGCATTTTTCATATCCGTTGTATGGTCGATACCTACTGCTCCAAAAGGTACATCAACGATTACGTAACTTTCTGGTGCACCTCTTCTAACAGCTTTCGCATGATGTATCATATCTTCCATTGTCACTTCGACTGTACTATCGTAGCCCAACACAACCATTCCTAAAGAATCGCCTACTAAAATAGTGTCTATTCCTGCTGCTTCTGCTTGTTTAGCACTTGGATAATCGTATGCTGTAATCATGGATATTTTTTCTTTTTGTTCTTTCATGGACAACAATTGTTTAATGGTTTTCATCCCGTACCACCTTCTTATATTTGTTATTATGTATATATTAACATTGAAAGGAAAATAATAAATGAAAAAGTTTGGAATAATCGGTCCTGGCGCTGTGGGTACAGCCATTACATTTGCTTTAACGCAATCAAACCTTGATGTTACGCTGTTTGGAAGATCAAATGCTACAGTCTATTTCCAAGAATACAATCAAGATGTGCAACATTCATTTCCCGTTCAATCTTTAGAAGATGCACATGAAAAAGTAGATATCTTATTTATTGCTGTCAAAGCAACGCAACTCGACGCAATCATCCCGTATCTTCATCATATCCTACATGCTAATAGCGTTATTATTTTAGCTCAAAATGGCTATGGACAGTTAGAAAAAATTGATCACCCGCACAAATTTCATGCTGTCGTATATATAAGCGGACAAAAAGAAGACAACGTCGTCACGCACTTTAGAGATTGGACTTTAAGATTACCTATTCACGCGCAAACATTAGATATTAAAAGTTTAACCGAAGATAGTTTACTTAATATTGAATGTCTCGAAGATTATGATCAACACGTTTGGTATAAATTAATTGTCAATTTAGGGATTAATACGGTAACTGCTCTTACGAGACAACCAGCTCGTGTACTTAAACACAATCAAATACATTCACTTTGTTACAACTTATTAGTTGAAGGTAATCGTGTCGCTAAAGCTGAAGGTATTTATTTTGATGATGATTTTGAAGAGAGCATAATGAAAATTTATGAAGGATACCCTGATGATATGGGTACAAGTATGTATTACGACATGATAAGTGAAAGACCTTTAGAAACAGCATTTATACAAGGTTATATCTACAAAGTTAGCCAAAAACACAATTTAACAACACCTTATATAGATAGTACTTATGCAGTTTTAAGTACTTATTAATGCATCCATATTAATAGCCCCTATACCACGGGAATAATGGTATAGGGGCATTTTTTATACGTTTAACTCCTATTTAATATATCTTCCATCATCAACCAACCTTTTTGATCCGTGTTGTCTGGATCATATGGTTCGAAACCATAATTTAAATACATATTAATTGCTGGATAACTCGTTGTTTGTGTCGTTAAATATACTTCTTTATGACCAAGCTCAATTATTTTGTTAAGTGCTGCACTTAATAATGGCTTTGATAATTTCTTACCTTGATATTCTGGTTTAATGGCTACGAAATGTATTCTACCCAAATGTGAGTCCGTTAAAGGTAACTGACCGAACCATGCTGTCGTCGTCCCTATTACATCACCTGATGCATTCTCAATAAATAAACATCTATATTTCATTTCTTCTATATGAGAGCCAAATTCTTTATGAAACCTTTGCAATGCTTCGTCTATATTTGAAAATTCCTCTGCAGCAGTTTCAACTTCTGCCCAAAGACGTTCGTCCCCTTCTTCAAACATTCTAATCGAATAACCTTCTGGTAATTCATATTCAGGTATGTTGTCTAAATGATTTCTAATCATCTTAAGCTTAATTCTTTCCATAATAATACACCTCTATTTCTATAAAGTTACTGTAAACGTTTCAAATTACAACTTGTCATATGCCTATTATCTTTTTAATCTGACTGTCATAAAAGAAATTTTATTTTTATTCTCCTGTAACCTATGATATCAAAAATGATGTTAGAGTGTATGAAGTAATAAAGATACAAAATTTATAAATGCTTTAAATAGCACATGGAGGATATTTTTTTATGAAGAAATTATTATTTGCAACAACAGCTGCAGCAGGAATTATTGCTTCTGGATTTGGCGCTCAAGCAGATGCAAGTGAATATACAAACTACTCTAATCAAAATACAAACTATAACTATACAACTACACAAGTCGCTCAACCGACTCAAGTAACTCAAACTACAGAATCAACTGATTCATCTAATACAAGTGAAGTATATAAAGAGTTTATCGCTGCTGGCGGTACAAAAGCATTATGGGATAACATCGTAATGCCTGAATCTAGCGGTAACCCAAATGCCGTAAATGAACTTGGCTACAGAGGTCTTGGTCAAACTAAAGAATCTTGGGGTACAGGTAGTGTTACTGAACAAACTAAAGGCATGATCAATTATGCTAAAGAACGTTACGGTTCAATCGAAGCTGCAATTGCTTTCCGTCAAGCTAACAACTGGTGGTAAGATATAAATAAACAAACTTCTGCTATGTGGATTTCCACATAGCAGTTTTTTTATACACAAAATCTTTGACAAAACCAGATATACATATTATGCTCAACTTGTATCTAAATTAAATACAAGAAAGAGGTTATGTAAAATGAAAATAGGTATTATAGCAGCAAACGGTAAAGCAGGTAAATTAATTACAGAAGAAGCAATTAACAGAGGTTTAGATGTAACAGCCATCGTTCGTAACGAAAATAAAACAGTGGCAACACAATCTATTATTAAAGATATATTTGATTTAACAAGTGAAGACTTAACACAATTCGATGTTGTTGTAGATGCTTTCGGTGAAATTAGAGAAGGCAAACTTCATTTACACCAAGACTCTATTCAACATTTAAGTGATATTTTATCAAACACAAACACACGATTAATCATTATCGGAGGCGCTGGTAGTTTATACGTTGATGATCAATTAGAAAATCAACTATTCGATACACCTGATTTTCCAGAAGTATTTAAACCACTTGCAAAAGCTCAAGGTAAAGCACTTGTAGACCTTCGTAAAAGAGATGACGTACGCTGGACATTTATCAGTCCTGCAGCAGAATTCATAGCTGATGGAGAAAGAACTGGAGAATACATTTTAGCTGGGGAAGTCTTCACTTTAAACGATAAAGGTGAAAGTAAAATAAGCTATGCTGATTACGCCATTGCATTAGTAGATGAAGCAACTGAAGGTAACCATATCCAAGAAAGAATTTCTGTATTATCAAAATAATACACATTTACTATCGCAATTCTCATCTCTCAAAGTTATAATAAATAAGGAATCTAAGAGGTGAAAAGCGTGAATACACAAATATCAGTAGCAATTCATATATTATCATTACTATCTGTGAACAAAGAACCTATATCTAGTAAATTTATAGCAGGTAGCATTAATAGTAACCCTACACTTGTAAGAAAAATATGTAAATATTTAAGAAATGGTAACTTAATCGAGAGCCAACAAGGTAAATCAGGCTATCGACTTGCTCAATCAGCAGACCAAATTTTATTAGGCGACGTTTATAAACTTATTCAAGATGAAGAGCATTTCGCTAAAATTCATCAAGACACAAATCCAGATTGTATCGTCGGACAAAATATACAGTCTGCATTAGATGATGTTTACACACAAGTAGATCAACAAATTATTGATACACTCAATCAAACATCCATATTAGATTTAACATCTAAAATGACCGAAACTGTACAGTAATTTTAATTATATAGAAAAAGCTGGAGACATCTTTAACAACAAATGGCTCCAGCTTTATTTTTGTTTAAATGAGAAACGCACGATATCTAATTAAAAAACACTAAATATATAAGAATATGTATTAAATTATTTAATCCATGCGCTACTATGGCTACTTCTAATCGATTAGTGTTTAAATAAAGTGCACCAAATAATAATCCTAATCCAAAGTAAATGATAAACTCACCTATACTTGATGGTCCATGTGACAATCCAAATAGTACGCTAGATACGATATATCCTATTAATAGATGTCCTTTAAACATCCCTTTTAGCATGAAACCTCGAAATATAAGTTCTTCAAATATTGGTCCTAGTATTACAAATATAATAATAGATATGTATAGGGGTAATATATTTAAATCTTTATATACTTCCATTTGATTTTGTGGTTGTCCTATAATTGCCGATACAGTCCAATACATAATAAGTGCTATACCTAATGTACGCAATGTATATTTGATATCTTCTTTCTTTAAAGCTTCAATTTTAATGAGTTGTAATTGGAATCTATGTATTAAATAAAGTAACAGAATAAATAATACACACCCTATTAATACAATGAACCAATTGCTTGCTAGCGCAATCGATGTATATGCACCCATGCATATTATAATGAGCAAACACGATTTCAAGGTCACATACTTCGTTTGTTCTTGAAAAATTGGCTCATTATCTTTGAATATCTGTTTCATACTCATT
The DNA here is from genome assembly GCF_022386355.1 of Mammaliicoccus sp. L-M44. NCBI lineage: Bacteria > Bacillati > Bacillota > Bacilli > Caryophanales > Staphylococcaceae > Mammaliicoccus > Mammaliicoccus sp. L-M44. Next base: position 88,389 of record NZ_JAJNIU010000004.1, read on the forward strand.
TATTTATCCTCATTTCAATAAATTAACAAATTCTTTTTATAAATAAATGTATTTCATTTATTATAACAAAAATTTCGAAACAATAGCGATTTATACTTTCTTTTAAAACGAACTGTTTGTAAATTTTTAACAAACTACACTAACATTACCACAAAAAATGGCGTATATTATATGTATATAAAATTTTATTTTGTAGGTGATTTCAAAGTGAACTATTTTATAGTGAATAATATCAATCATAAAATAACAGGTATAGAAAAGTCTGTCATGAATAGACTAAAACTATTTAACGATTTCGACTTGGAAGCTAAAATTATCACGTTAGCTTGGAATTCAAGTTTACATAAAAATGCCCATACGTTCGGCGTAAGTAAACAAGTCTTTTCTATGTATGATTTCTTCCAAGAATCCATCAACGTTCAAATTAATACGGTTAGAGACTGGATAGCATTCTGGGAAGATGACCTTAATTATGAGATTAAATATGTTCCTAATACAAACGATTTAAGGGTTTATCAAAATGGTACAAGAATTATATATGCAAGCTTTCGTGATTCAAACTATAAATTATTAGACTATGTTAACTATTTTGATACGAGAAATGTCAAAATGAAACGAGAATATTACGATTCTAGAGGTTTCTTAAGTCGTGTTAGATATATGCGTACGAAAGAAATGCCTGTATGTGATACGTATTTAACACCAAGTGGGAAAATAAAGCTTGAAGTTTATTTCGATCCTTATCAAGAAAAAGAAGTTGTCACACGAATAATGCTCTTTGATTATAACGCTAAAGATTATACATTTGATAATACAAATGAACTGATAGCATTCTTCTATGAACAGTTATACAAAGATGGTGACTTGTTCTTTAGCGATAAGACAGCCATCACTTCTCCACCATTTTTAATCACAGACAAAAAAGTACCGGTTATTTCTGTATTACACAGTACACATGTGAAAAACAACAATGATATTGAAGGTTCAGATATTAAAAATATTTATAACTGTGTATTTGATCATTTAGACCGTTTTTCTGGCATTTTAGTATCTACTGTTCAACAAAAGAAAGATGTAGAGAAACGTATTCAATCGAAAATACCTGTCTTTAATATTCCAGTTGGATATGCTCAACAAAAAGAAGCGAATTTCACACCAGTTGTGCCTCATGGTCCTCTGAAATTAATGTCTATAGCACGATATGCACCTGAGAAACAACTTGATCATCAAATTCGACTCATCAATAAACTGAAAGACGATTTCGATCAAATTGAACTTCATTTATTTGGATTTGGTGGCGAATTGAATAAACTAAAAGAATTAACGGATTCATTAAACTTAGAAAACCATATTAAATTCCGTGGATTTATACCTAACATTACTAATGAGATGCATCATTTTCATGCGAGCATGATTACAAGTAATATGGAAGGATTTTCGTTGGCATTACTGGAATCTTTATCTAATGGATTACCTGCGATCAGTTATGACATCCCTTATGGACCAAGTGAACTGATTGTTAACGGTAAAAATGGTTATCTTGTTCCTAGAAATGATGAAGACAAACTTTATGAAACCGTTAAGTCTTATTTAAGTAATCCTGACCTGCAAAAAACATTCCGAGATACCTGTATGACGGAATCACAAAAATATGCACAAAGTGAAATTATTAAGAAATGGCTTCATTTATTAGGTGAAGTAACATCATAAATTCAAACAAAAACCCCCAATTCATCATTCTGAATTGGGAGTGTAAAATAAACTGTGTAAGTAGAGAACGTACGACTCTACTTCACAGTTTATTTTACACTCCCTAATTTAGCACTACCGAATACAACATGTGCTTTATCACAATAAATTGTCACTTCATTATATTTAGATGTGTCCATGTCTTTTAAATCAAATGTTTGTTCCACCTTATCGTAGTCTACTTTATCAATTTTCATTCCTTTTTTAACATCGCCATCTTTAGTTAAATAAACATGTAAGTCAGGTCCTTTTGATGATTTGAAATCTGTTAACATTAATTTACTATCTTTAATCATTGCTTTACCTTCTACTTTTTCACCATTCATAGATTCAAACATACCAGACATTATCATGTCTTTCATGTTTTCTTTACTCATGTCTTTATCTTTCATTTCAGTTTTCGTATCCATCTTATCGTCTTTATGCATATCATTATTACCACATGCACCTAATAATATAGTTGTTGTTAATGCAAATGCTCCAAATGTTGTTTTAGTTAAGTTCATTTAACACATCTCCTCTTTAGTTGATATGTTAAGTTTATGCCCTATATCATCAATAAACCATTAACTGTTTATTAACTACTATGAACTCATTATTAATTCTCGATTATAACGACACTTTGCGTTTCAGAACGACTCATGAATACTTTGTTCGTCATATTAATAAATAATCCAGTCTCTACAACGCCTATAATAGATATTAAATCTTGATTTAATTGTTCTGGATGATGAATCTCTCCAAACTCACAATCTAATATGTAATGATCGTTGTCTGTCACATATACATTTGAATCTTTCATTCGCAATGTCGCTTGGCAACCTAAACTTTCAATTGCACGTGCTGTGATTTCCCATCCAAAAGGCACAACTTCTACTGGTAGCTTAAACTTACCTAACGTCTTAACGTATTTCGTTTCATCTATAATCACAATAAAATTATCCGTTGCATTCGCAACAATTTTTTCACGTAGTAGCGCACCACCGCCACCTTTAATCAATTGAAGATTTTCATCCACTTCATCAGCACCATCTATAACTAAATCTAAATGGCTCACTTCTGAAAAATCAGTAAGCGGAATTTGATGAATACGCGTTAATTCAGCAGTATCTTCAGATGTTGGTACACCTTTAATTTGAAGGCCATTTTTAACACGTTCACCTAACTTCTCTATTGCATAACGCATAGTTGAACCTGTACCAATTCCTATCGTCATACCATCTTGAATATCATTAACCGCTTCATAAGCAACTTCTCTCTTTAGCTCATTTTGATTCACGTTGTACACCTCATTCAATTTTTCAATTATTGTTTCAAGTTTAACACACCAAAAATATATGTTCAGAGTACAAAAAAGCTGAGGCAATCAAATGCCTCAGCTAATCAAAACTATATATATATATATATATAAAATTATGGATTATTTAGTTTGAGAAGTTTCTTGATCAGTTCTTGGTAATGGGTAGAAACCTGCTACAAACTGTTTCCATAATGGGTCTGGTAAATCATGTTTATCTACTCTTTCAGGATCGAATACAGAAACGATTTCGTCTTCTTTTCCTTGTTCGATTTTTGAAACGAATTGGTAATCAAGTAACAATTCTCTACCAAGTGCAATAAGTGGTGCACCTGTTTCAATTGCTGATAATGCATCGTCAGCAGTAAAGATTGAACCAATTCCTATTAATGGCACACGACCATTTATCCATTCTAATAATAATTTAATACGTTCTTCACCTTTATATTGACCTTCTCTTGTTGTTGAATGAATATCCATTAATGATACATGTAAGTAATCAAGTGGTTTTTCAGATAAAGTCTTAACAAGTTGTTCTGTTAATTCCATAGAAATACCTGGAGATTCTACTTCTTCAGGAGAGAAGCGATAACCTACGATAAAGTCAGGTGTTGCATGTTCACGTACAACTTTAAGTACAGCATCAACAACTGCTAAAGGATATTTAATATGTTCGCCCCACTCATCATCTCTTCTGTTGTAATATGGTGAGAAGAATTGATGAATTAAATAATGGTTCGCACCATGAATTTCAACACCGTCAAAGCCAGCTTCAATTGCTATTTTAGTAGCGTTAGCGAAAGATTCAATAGTATGTTCAATTTCTTCTACAGTTAATGCTCTCGCAACATGTGTTTCTTGTTGTCCGAAGCCTTTCACTTCAACTTCACTAGGAGCAGCCGCTTCACCAGTTGGCGTTAATCCAGGTAATGACATCGCACCACCATGATGGATTTGAATTAAAGCTTTCGCACCATTTTTCTTCATAACTTCAGCTTGTTTCTTAAGCCCAGCAAGATCCGCTTCTTTAGAAACAGAAGGTTGTCCAGGAAAAGCTTGGCCAAGCGGTTCAACATAACTCGCAGCAGTAATAGAAATACCTACATCTTGAGAACGTTTTTCTATATATGGAATTTCAATATCAGAAATCGTACCATCTTCATTTGATGAAACATGTGTTAATGGCGCAAGCACAAATCTATTCTTTACTTCCACACCATTCGGTAATTTTAAAGATTTAAATAAAGGTTCATATTTTTTGTTCATTTTCAATAACTCCTCCTTATGAAATAACACTATACCACCATCAGAAAATAACATGCCAATTAAATGCTTATAGAAATGGTATGAAATAGAATTTTTTGATCAACTCGTGAGTTTATTGAGCCTTTAACTCACATCTTCAGCGATCTTGTGTGTTCACTCCACCTTTAACTCACATCTTCGGCCATCACATATACCTATTAACTCCCAACACACGAAAAAACTGAACTTAATTTAATAAGTTCAGTTTTTCCTATTATATCCTAAGCCTTTTTCTACTTTTCTTCGGATAGTTTTTTATTTGTACGTTGTTGTAATAATACGGCTACTGCTCCAATGATAACGATGATTGCAATAACGCCTGCGATCCCTAAGAATTTCGCGATATAACCGACTACAATTCCGACTGCTAAGAAGTCTGTGTCTGAGAACGTAGTGGATGCTGCGCCTAAATCACCCATGAATGGTAATAGTAATAATGGTAAGAATGTTACTAAGATACCATTTAATGCTGAACCTGCGATTGCACCTTTAATACCACCTCTTGCATTACCGAACACACCTGCTGTTGCACCTAAGAAGAAGTGTGGGACAACGCCTGGTAATATAACGACGCCACCAATTAAGAACATAATAAACATACCGATGACACCTGTAATGAAACTTACAAAGAATCCAATTAATACTGCATTTTGTGCATAAGGAAATACGATAGGACAGTCTAATGCTGGTTTCGTATTTGGTACAAGCTTTTCAGAAATACCTTTAAATGCTGGTACAATTTCAGCTAAGATCAGTCTAACACCTGTTAAAATGATAAACACCCCTGCAGCAAATGTCACACCTTGAATAATAGAGAAGACAATAAAGTTAGTGCCATCACTTAATTCAGAATGAACGAAACTTGGACCTGCAAATAGTGCTGCTATGATATATAGAACAATCATTGTTAGTGAGATACTGATTGTACTTTCTCTTAAGAAACTCAATCCTTTAGGGAAGTTAATATCTTCTGTTGATTTTGATTTCCCAGAAAATAATTTACCGACTTCACCTGCAGCCCAATAACTAACTGTTCCAAAGTGACCAATTGCCACTTGATCAGACCCCGTAATTTTCTTCATTGTAGATTGACCAAGTGCAGGTAATACAGCCATAATCAATCCTAAAATAATAGATCCCATAACAACTGTCATCGTACCTGTAATGTTACCAACAGTTAGAAGAATCGCTAGAAACGCTGCCATGTAAAATGTATGATGCCCTGTTAAGAAAATATATTTCAAGTTCGTAAATCTTGCTATAAATATGTTAACAAGCATACCGAACATCATAATTAATGCTGCTGTTGTACCATAATCTTTCAGCGCAATTGATATAATGGCTTCGTTATTTGGCACGACGCCTTGAACACCAAATGCTTCTTGAAACATTTTTCCAAAAGGTTCTAGTGAATTTGTTACAACGCCTGCTCCAGCACTTAAGACTAGGAAGCCGAGTATCGTTTTAATTGTGCCTGACGTAATGTCTGCTGCTGATTTCTTCTGTACAATTAACCCGATTAACGCGATAAGCGCTACGAGTATAGCTGGTTGACTAAATACATCTACAAAAAATCCTAAAATTGAATTCATGTTGGTGTCTCCCCTTTGCTTATAATATGTTCAATCCTTTTAATTTTTCTTCAAGTTTGTTTTGTAATTCTTCTTTGTCTAAAATATTATCTAACACAACTACTTCACCTAAACGTTGCGCATTCTCTTCTAAGTCTCTTCCACAAATAAATATATCTGCCATATCTGGACTAGCTGTCATAATATCACTGTGTTCTACTTCAATATCAGATGGTGCTTGTAAATTCTTCAAAGCTTCTTGTGCATTCATTTCTACCATGAAACTACTTCCTAAACCGTGTCCGCATACTACTAAAATTTTCATATTAATCATTCTCCTTAAATATATTGATAATTTCTGATTTACTGTTCGCGTCAATCAGTGATTGAACTGTTTCTTTGTCGCTTAAAATAGTTGCTAATTTCCTTAAAATTTCAAGATGTGCTTCGTTATCAATTGCACTTAAAACAAATATTAACGATGCATAATGGCTGTTATCCGAGAAATTAATATGTTCATTTAATTTAAGTAAGCTCAACCCTACTTTATGAACATCATCATTCGGTCTTGCATGTGCAATCGCAATCTCTGGCGCAATAACAATGTATGGACCCATATCATGCACACTTTGAATCATTGAATTGATATAAGCTTGATTAAAATAACCCACTTCCAATAACGGTTGAGCTGCAATTTGAATACCCTCTTCCCAATTGGATACTTTTTCTTTAATTTGAATGTGTTCTTCTTTTATAATCAAGGTCAAATTTAGACACTCTCCTCACTTTGGCTTGCTTTTTTTATGAGTTGTCGTATTACTGCTTTTTCTCCTTTCATTAATTCTGCCCTTGCGTCTTCATCCATAATAATTTGACTCAACTGACCAAGTGCATTCAAATGTATTTGTGGTTGGCTCGTCGCAAGTGTAATCACAACTTTTACAGGATCAAATCGATCATGACCGAAGTCTATGCCATCTTCAAAATGTGTAATAGACATGCTCACTGGTACATTTACATTTTCAAAATTCGAATGAAGTAAAGCTATATTCGGACCAATGACCATATACGGTCCAAATTTATCTAAATGCATCATAATATCGGTACCATATTGAGCATTTACATGGTTTGAATTCACCAACATTGCAACACTCTTTTGGATGGCTTCATTTCTACTTCCAGCTTTCACATGTGTTTCGATATGTTCTTCTGGAATGACATCTTTTAAACTCGGACCGACCGTTTTGAAACTGGATATATATCGTTCTCTATAATCATTAATCATTTCATTGATCTTGTTTCTATCATCTTTATTCAAGAATGGTGATACTTCTATCGTTGGCACTGAAAAACCTTCTACTGGAACGGTCGAAAGTATATAATCTACACCGTGAGATTTAAGAAAACTTTCTGAAATGTCATATATTGAAAAGGCATCTAATATTTCTAACTCTGGGTAAATATTTTTTATTCGGCTTTTCAACAATTGTGATGTCCCAACACCAGAACCACATAATAAGATGACCTTAATATGTGTCGTTTCCTCGTTAGACATGCGTTCTATTGAAGATGCAATATGAAGTGCTAAATATGCAATTTCATCTTCGTTAAATTTAACGTGATAGGCTTCTTCAAATATCCAAACTTGTTGTTTAATCGCTAAAACAACTTCATAATACTCTCTTAATATCTCTTGCTTTAGAGGATTCTCATGTTGCATATTGAACGACATGCGATGAATTGCCGGTTGTAAATGTGTGACAAGTCCGGTTATCAATTTATGATCATGCATAAGCGGAACACCTATTTGAGCACTGACTTTTTGGATAAATAATTTAGATAGTTCCGTAATATTCTGTTGTGATTGTTCTTGATGATACTTGTTTACACGTGCACCTAATAAATGCAAAGTTATAAATGCCGCTTCACTTTTAGGAAATACGATATCAAATAACTTTTCTAACTCAGCAGTCATTTGAATGGCAATTTGAAATGCCTCTGTCTTACGCAGCCGCTCATACTCTTCATCAGGGATTTCAAATACAAATTCTGCTTTGGCACGATGAATCGCAATAATAATGTGATATATTAAGCCATCAATACCAACTTGAACTAATTGAAAATCTTGATTATTAATGGTCGTAATCACAGCTCGTCGTATTTTCTCAAGCTCTTCTTTCGAGAATACTTCAATACCAATTTGTGCAGTAGATTTCTTAAAGTATTCATTCACCACATGCGCATACGCTTCTCTGAGTTGCTTTTCATTACCTTCAATTACAAAGCCTTTATTCTTTTTATATTCCAGCATAAGCCCGTATGTTTCTAACCAAGCTTGAACACTTTTCAAATCATCTACAACTGTTCGTCGTGATACATTTAACAAATCTGCTAAACTTTGAGAACTGATTCGATGTGTAGATTCAAATAATCTTAGAATAATCTGTTCTTTTCTTTCATTCTTGGAATAATGAATATCTAACTCAACATCAGATGATGCCATGTAGCTTTCTTTATGTGATAATTTGACGCCTAAACTTTTATTTCTTTCAACATCAATATTCAATTTGTCTTTAAACGATTCGATATACTCTAAATCATATTGAATCGTACGTTCACTCACTTGAAATAAAGATGTTAATTCAGAAATCGTGACGAAGTTGTTCTCAGATGATAAATAAGACAATATATTTCTCTGTCGTTTACTCAGCAATCAAATAACCTCCCTGTATTTATTGTAAGCGTTTACTGATTGTTATAGATGTGTAATCTACTTCGTTATATAATCCGAAACATTTCACATCAATGCAACTGATTGCATTATTGCATAAAAAATCCGCATAATCTGATTGTGGTCAGATTATGCGGATATTCATTAAATCAGCTATAAAGTTGTACATACAATGCTATAATTGCGCGCCGTTTGTTGAGATAACGCCTTTATACCAGTCGAAAGAATCTTTTTTAGACCTATTGCCTGTTCCGTTACCATCGTCATCTTTATCGACATATATAAATCCGTAACGTTTACTCATCTCACTTGTAGACATAGATACTAAATCGATTGGGCCCCATGCTAAGTAGCCTATTAAATCTACACCGTCTTGTACGGCTTTTTTCATTTCTTGTATATGTTTTTGTAAATAATCTATTCTATAAGTATCGTGAATGCTTCCGTCTTCTTCTACGACGTCTTTCGCACCTAATCCATTTTCTACGATGAATAATGGTTTATGATATCTATCCCAAAATTCATTTAGCACGATACGGAGTCCTATTGGATCTATTTGCCAACCCCAATCTGATGCTTCCAAGTATGGATTTTTCAAACTATTCATCAAGTTGCCTTCTGTTACTTCTCCTTCTTCACTGTTTGCGGATAATAACGACATATAATAACTAAATGAAATATAATCTACTGTATATGCTTTAAGAGTTTCTAAGTCACCGTCTTCAATATTTAATGAAAAATCATTTTCTTTTAAAAATTGTTTATAGTAGTTTGGATATTCTCCTAACGCATGAACATCTGTATAAAGTAGATTCATTTGATCTTCTTGCATAGCTTTTAGTACATCTTCTGGATTACATGTATATGGATAATGTTTCATTCTCGCTAACATACAACCAATTTGTGCATCTGCATCAATTTCTCTAAGTGCTTTTGTTGCTAAACTAGATGCTAATAATTGATGATGTAACGCTTGATATGATGCTTCTGTCGGATTCTCTAACTTATCTGAAATGATACCGCCACCTGTAAATGGTGAAATATTAATAATATTGATTTCGTTAAATGTCATCCAATATTTCACTAAACCTTTATATCGATTAAACACAGTTTTAACATAATGTTCAAAATGTCCAACCACTGCGCGATCTACCCATCCATTATATCGCTCTGTTAAACCATATGGCGTTTCATAGTGACTCAAAGTGACAACAGGTTCGATATTATATGATTTTAATGTTTTGAACACATTCTCATAAAATGCTAATCCCGCTTCATTTGGTTCTTCTTCATATCCTTTAGGGAAAATTCTAGACCAATGAATAGATAGTCTAAATGCTTTAAATCCCATTTCAGCTAATAATTTAATATCCTCTTCATAACGATGATAAAAATCAATACCTTCTCTTTTAGGGAATCGACCGGTATGTTCACCACTCAACACTTTCTGAATATGTTCAGTTGTCACTTCCATATGATTATCTTTCGTTCTTTGATCTTTCGGAATATATTCTACAAAGTCCGCGCTTGATAAACCTTTACCATCTTCATCAAATGCACCTTCTATTTGATTGGCTGCCGTTGCGCCACCCCATAAAAAGCCTTCTTTAAACCCAGTGTTCGTCTCCATATTCATTACTCCTTTAATAGTTGAAATTTAATAGCTTAAGTCTTCACCATTTGTTTGGATCACTTTTTGATACCAATAGAATGAATCTTTAGGTGTACGGTCTAAAGTACCGTTACCTCGATTATCACGATCAACATAGATAAAGCCATAACGTTTCTTCATTTCTCCGCTTCCAGCTGAAACAAGATCAATACAACCCCAAGACGTATAACCTAATAATTCAACACCATCTTTAACCGCTTCAATCATCTGGTCTAAATGTTCACTTAAATATTTAATTCGATATTCATCATGAATCTTACCGTCTTCAGTTACTTCATCTTTCGCACCAAGTCCATTTTCTACAATAAATAATGGCTTTTGGTAGCGATCATAAATTTGATTCATTGTAACGCGTAAACCTACTGGGTCAATTTGCCAACCCCAATCAGAAGCTTCTAAGTAAGGATTCTTTAATGATGCAAATGCGTTGCCGGCACCTTTTTGTTTATTAACTTCTTCATCGCCACTTTCTAATCTGCTTGAATAGTACGAGAATGAAATAAAATCGACAGTATGTGCTTTTAATATTTCTGCATCGCCTTGTTCTTGTTGAATCTCTACACCTAATTCTTCAAACATGCGTTTACTATAACTTGGATATTCACCTCTTGATTGCACATCAATAAAGATATATTGTTCTCTATTTTTCTGAAGTGCTGCTAACATATCTTGAGGATGACAAGTATTTGGATAAACTTCTCCAGCAGCTAACATACAACCAATTTGGAAATCTGGATTAATTTCTTTACCGACTTTAGTAGCAAGACTTGAACCAACTAATAAATGATGTGCAGCCTGATATTTAATTTGTTCAGCATTAGCTTCATCTTCAATAATGAGCCCACCACCAATATAAGGTATGTGTAAAATCATGTTGATTTCGTTATGTGTTAACCAATATTTCACTTTATCTTTGTAACGGTCAAATACAACTCGACTGTAGTTCACAAAGAAATCAATCGTTTTTCTGTTATACCAGCCACCGTATTCTTGAGCTAAATAAAGTGGTGTATCAAAATGATTTAATGTTACTAAAGGTTCAATGTCGTAAGCTTTTAAAGTGTCGAACACTTTATCATAAAAAGCTAAGCCTTGTTCATTTGGTTCAGCTTCGTCACCTTTCGGGAAAATTCTTGGCCATGAAATAGACATTCTCAACACTTTATAGCCCATTTCTGCAAATAGTTTAATATCTTCTTCATAACGATGATAAAAATCAATCGATTCATGACTTGGGTAGTAATCAAATGTTCCTTTTAAACCTTTAGCTGGATTGAATAATGGAATTTGTCTTTCTTCTCCTGCTGGTAGAACATCCACTAAACTTAATCCTTTACCATCTACATCATATGCACCTTCACATTGATTGGCTGCTACTGCGCCACCCCATAAGAAATCTTTACTTAAACTCATTTCAAATCCTCCTCTATAAAATAACCGTTAATATATGTTTACCTGATTCAATCGTTTGATGATCTTCAAGAACGACATCTTTTGCTAAATTTGAATTTGTGACAACAACTGGAATTACTGTATCGTATCCTTCTTGCTTAATTGCTTCTCTATCGAATTCAATTAAAGGTTGTCCGATTTCAACTGTTTCTCCTTGTGATACAAGCGGCTTGAAATACTTGCCTTCTAATTTAACTGTATCAATACCAATATGAATCAATACTTCAGCACCGTTGTCTGATTTTAATCCAATTGCATGACCAGTCGGGAATAAACTTTCGACAACACCATTAAATGGTGCCACAACAACATTGCTATCCGGTTCAATCGCAATACCTTTACCCATTGCTAAAGATGAAAAGACAGGATCTTGAATCGTTGTTAAATCTACAATATTACCTGATACTGGTGATTCTACTAATACATCATTTACGACTGCTTCTTGTGCAGTTTCTCCAGCGTCAGCACCTTTATCGATTGTTGCTTCTTTCTTATCACTATGCGTTAAATAACCGACAATTAAACCAAGTATCACTGCTGAACCCGTTGCGATTAATGACATCCAGAATGCCATATCTAAACCTGCTTTGCCTATAAATGTTGTATATCCGAAAATACCAAGTCCACCCATAAAGAACATTTTCGTACCTGCCCAACCGATCATAGCGCCAGTTATACCTGCCACTATACAGCTATAAATAAATGGTTTCTTTCTAGGTAAAGTAATACCATAAATAGCAGGCTCTGTTACGCCAAAGATACCTGACACAAATGCTGGAATACTTAAAGATTTAAGTTGTTTATTCTTTGTTCTAAAGAAAATACCTAACACAATACCTGTTTGAGCAAATGAAGCTGCAAATGTTAAAGGTATAATAATATCGAAACCTGATGTTGAAATATTATTAATGGCAATGGCTACTAGTCCCCAATGTAAACCGAAGATAACAAGGACTTGCCAGAATGCACCTAACAATAATCCAGCAAATAATGGGCTAAAGTTATATAAACCTATTGCACCTGCACCAATTAAATTGGCTGCCCATGAAGAGATAGGTCCAATAATTAAGAACGTTAATGGCACAATAACAATTAATGTAAAGAATGGTACTAAGAACGTCTTCACGACATCTGGTATAACTTTCTTCAAGAATTTCTCTAATTTAGATGCGAAGAATACTGAGAACACAATTGGAATAACACTTTGTGTATAAGTCATTGATATGACTGGGATGCCTAAAAATGTTAAAGCACTTTCTGATTCAAAGAATGTGCCACTAAAGAGCATCGTTGCATTTTCATTACCTAACGCCATCGCACTTACAAGTGTTGGATAAACAAGTGCTGCACCTAATGCCATACCAATAAACTGATTAGAGCCAAATTTTTTCGCTGCTGTTAAACCTAAGAATATTGGGAAGAAGTAGAATAATGCATCACCAATTGCATGCATGATTTGATATGTTCCCGACTTTTCAGTAAGCCAACCAATTGCTAAAAATAGTGCTGCAAAACCTTTAATCATCCCCGCTGCAGCTAACACGCCTAAAATTGGTTGGAATATACCTGAAATCAAATCAATAAAGCGATTAAATAGTGATCCGTTGCTTGATGAACTACCACTAGAAGCACCATCACTCATATTTGCTTCTTTACGAACTGCATCATATACATCTGGAACGTGATTACCAATTACAACTTGATATTGGCCACCCGATTCCATGACCGTCACAATACCTTCTTTATTCTTTAAATATTCTGTATCAGCTTTCCCCGTATCTTTCAGCTGAAATCTTAATCTTGTAATACAATGTGTTAAAGAATTGATATTTTCTTTACCACCGACTTTCTCTACGATATCTTTTGCTAACGCTTCATACTTCATTTAAATCCCTCCATTTTCATAGAAAAAAACCCAGAATAATACATACGAATCCCAATGTTCGTTATGCATTACTCTGGGTTTTGCCTACTTAAAGTTACAATCCCAAACAGCAATTTGACTTGCCGTTTAAAGTAATTGTTTATTAATTTAAATTTATTATAACGCTTACATTTTATTTGTCAACGCTTTCATGAAGATTTTAATAATCGAGCAATATGTAAAATAAGATAAACCCTTTCGTCATTAGATAAATCGTGATTATAATTTCTTTTTAGAAAATCACCAATTTTATCGACACAACGGTTGGATTCGCTATATTTTCTCTGTAAAGATGCCAATAAAGATATATCCATCACTTCTTCTAAACTTTCAGAATTAATTAATCGTTGACTGAAGAATTTTAAATGTGTAATAAAACGCGCGTAACTTAATTCTTCTTCAGAAACATCTAAATTAAAGTGATATCTTACAAGATTTACAATACTCTGGGTGATTTTTGTAATTTCATAAACGTTTGAGATAGACTCGTTCATATTCGCGTTTACGATATGCATCGCGATAAAGCCAGCTTCGTCTTTAGGCATATCGAGATTAAAATGTTTAGCTACTCTATCAATACCGAACAAACCAATTTTATATTCATCTGGATATAATCGCTTAATTTCATAAAGCAATGGATTATTAATAACTGTCCCTTCTTTATGACGTTTAATTGCATAATTAATATGATCCGTTAACGCTATGTAAATAGATTCAGACAATGGTTCCTTATAAAGTTTATTTGCTTCAACAATAATTTCCTGAGAAATGAGTAACACATCATCATCTAATTCTTTAATTAAAGTAAGCATTCTCTCTTGTTCATCACTCGTCATTCTAAAAATCTTATCAATTTTATCTTTCTCAATCGCCTGGCCATTCTTCTTCCCAAAAGCAATACCAGCCCCCATAACAATGCGCTCTTCCCCATTAATCTTAGAAATCACAACATTGTTATTTAAGATTTTCGTAATCTTCACGACATTCACCCTTCCAATAAATGTACTGACTTTTCAATTAATTATCATTATAGCAAGAATTAAAAATAATGAAATAATTTATATAGTTGTTTTAATTCATTTCTTATATTTTTGGTGAGTCTTTGCCTGGGGATTATATAAGGTCATATGGGGGCGTTGTGAACACTTTCGACCAAACTTGTTCGTAACAGGGGTGTTAGTTACAAAAGTCGGCTGAAGTGTCACTATGAGCAGCCTTAATTACAAAACTACTGAGAATTGTAATTACTGAGATCCTTATTTGCACTTCTTACCAAAATTGCTAATAACGGCACTAGTATTTGCACTTCTCACCAAACTTGCTAATAAAAAAACGGGACATACTCAATGTCCCGTTTCAAATCATTACTTTTACGCATGTGTTCTCTTAAATCTTAAAGTATATTCTTTAAAAGTAATGAAGCATTTATTTTTCTCGTCATATAATTTATATTTCAGTGATTCTAAACTCTCTTTAATTGTTATGGTTGTTGCGTGATGTAATGGTGGTGTCTTTTCGTGTGCTTGTTCTAATTGATAGTTTGGAATTCTTGGACTTAAATGATGAACATGATGGTAGCCAATGTTCCCTGTCATCCATTGAAATACTTTTGGTAATTTATAATATGAACTGCCTTCTATAGCGGCTTTTACATAATCCCACTCTGATGATTCTTCGAAATATGAATCTTCAAATGTATGTTGAATATAAAATAACCAAATACCTAACATACCTGCAATGAACAGCATTGGTAGAAATACAAGTACAAATGGAACTGCACCTACAATAAAGAAAATACCGACATAAAAAACTAGCAAGATTATATTATGCAACCAAGTGTTACGTTTTTCTTTAGCTTTCGCATCTTTAGCATTCATTCTGTTTGAAATAAACATAAGGAATATTGGTCCTAAAATAAACATCACAAACGGATGTCTATACATTCTATATTTAAATTGAGTGAACTTTGAAGCTTCATGATATTCTTCAATAGTCATAACCCAAATATCACCAATACCACGCTTTTCTAAATTCCCGCTACTCGTATGATGTATAATATGCTCTCTTCTCCATTTTTCATATGGGAAGAATGTTAATAACCCAGTTATATTTCCTAACAAATCATTGTTCTTTTTCTTACTCAAAAATGATCCGTGGCAACAATCGTGAAAAATGATAAATGTTCTAATAATAAAACCAGATGCCAATACACCACATAGGACCGATAATGACCAATGTAATTGATAACTTACCAGGCCAACAACAATAAGCACAATTAATGGGATGATTGTGTTTATAATTTGAATTGTACTTTTCTTTAAATTGTTATTTTCAAATGGTTTAACCATTTTTCGAAGTAACCTTTTCTTTTCTTTTTCGATGATTTACACTTCCTTTTTATTCAATAAATATAAAAAAAGAATCACTTGAATGAATCAAGTACTTCCATCTCTATTAATCATGATATAGCATATTTACAAGCTTTACAAACAAAAAATAAACCCAATAAAACGATTACTATACTACTAAAATTTATTTTATTATAATAACAAATTATAACTTGGTCATAACAGTTGATATACATACTATATTCATCATCGGATACATATACAAAATGATACAATAATAGTATAATACTTTATATTTTATGGAGGTGTTTATGTGAAACTAATCGAAAATAAACATAGCAACAACACATCTAAACATATAAATAAACAATTACAAATACAACCAAAAGAAGTATTAGAAGACAAAGATACTAGAAAATCTCTTGTACTCGAAAAAAAGAAATCTATATCTGATTTGACAATCGAAAATATCTTTGAAAATTACAATGAAAAACCTGAAAATACATTACTAGTATCTTTTGAAAGTATAGGCAATGAAAAATGGTAAAATAATAATCAATCTAAATATTAAAAAGTACCAAGAAAGCGATTATGCGTTTCTTGGTACTTTTTTTAAATCATTCTTTAAGATTTCTTACCACATAATATTTTTAACTGTTTCATCGTTTAATGCTTTTACGATTTCAGCTACTAATTTTACTGCGTTTAAGTAGTCTTCTTTATGAAGGATTGATACATTTGAGTGCATATAACGTAATGGAACGCCGATTGAGATTGTTGGTGTACCTTCATTTGCTACGTGAATACTACCTGCATCTGTTCCGCCACCTGTTATGTTATCCCATTGCACATCAATGCCTTTTTCTTTTGCTACGTTTTTGATGAATTTTCTAAATCCAACGTGACCGATATTCGTACCATCCATTAACAATACAAGTGGTCCGTTACCTAATTTCGTTTCGTGATCTTGCCCTTTCATACCTGGTGTATCATAAGCAATACCTACATCCACTGCGATAGATAAATCTGGCTTAATTTTGTTTGCAGCAACTTTCGCACCACGTAAACCAACTTCTTCTTGTACAGTTGCACCTGAAACTAAGTTAATACCGAGGTCATCGTTTTTAAGTTCATTTAATACATCAACACTTAACGCACAACCGAATCTGTTGTCGAATGCTTTTGCTGTTAAGTAGTTTCCGTCACCTAAAGTTTCAAACTCAGAATAAGGTGTCACCATATTGCCGATTTCAATACCTAGACCTTCAACCGCTTCTTTATTATCAACACCTATATCAATAAACATCTCTTTAACGTCGACAGGTTTTTTACGTTCTTCTGGACTTAACACGTGAGGAGGTTTAGAACCAATAATACCTCTGATTTCTTTACCTTCATCTGTTGTAATGGTTACTTTTTGTGAAAGCATAACTTGGTTCCACCATCCACCAATTGTTGTGAATTTAATGTAACCATCATCATCGATACGCGTAACCATAAATCCTATTTCATCTAAGTGACCCGCTATTAAAATTGTTTTAGAACCATTTTTAGCGTTCTTTTTCCCGAAAATACCACCTAGGTTATCTTCAATAATTTCATCACTTACAGGTTCTAAGTATTCTTTCATTTTAGCTTTAACATTATACTCAAATCCCGAAATACCATTAATATCTGTAAGTGTTTTTAATAATTTTACTGAATCTGCCACAAAAAATCCCCCTTAAAATTAATTAACACTTTTACTATATCATTCTATTTCCAAAATGTATCAAACTAAGGTTTAATTTAATTAATTTTTCAGTATTTTAAACAAATCATTTGAATGATCAATGACAATATCAAAATTTTCAAGAAGAGGATGCATAAATAATTCATATTGAATACGTCTTTCATCTTGAGATGCCTTTAAAAACTCTATATCTATTCCTCTTACACGAACATCACGGTCAAATCTTCTTTTCAGCTCAGTTTCATTGTCCGTATAAATGTAGATAGATAAATCAACCCATTTGGAATCTATAAATGTAGTAGTCATACCTTCTAAGATTGTTACTTTCTTTGTGGCATCTAAACGTTCAGATTGTTGCCACGGTGTTTCAATAGTCATGATATCTATACCATTTCGTAACGCACGAATATCCCGTTCTAGAATATCTACATTATGCGCTTCAGGCATACAAGCCGTTACTTTCGCTTCATGCTCTATACAGTTATACATATATTTCGCCTTTGTATGTTTTCTTAAATTCGAATTAACTATATAAGTATCTGTGCTGATCAAGTTATATTCTTTAGGATCTAGACTTTTTATTAATTCCTGACAAAATGTACTTTTTCCTGAACCACCATGTCCACCAATTCTAATCATGATTTGATGGTTAGAACGCTTTATAAATTCCACGACTTCTTCAATCACAGCATTCATATTCTCACTACCCTCACTCATCATTTAGCCCTTTGCCTTCCAATATATGTTCAATATATTTTTCTACTCGACTAACGCGTGTTGCTGGGCGCTTTGCTTGGCTAATATAGTAAATGTATTGGCGTTGTCTTCCTGGCGTCAAATTATAGAAAGCTTCTTTTAAGTTACTATTTTGATCAAGTTGTTCTTGTAGTTCAACTGGCATTTCGTATTCTTCTGTTTTCTTTAATTCTACTTTAGCCCCTGATTTTTCAAGCTCAATTGCTTCTTCAACATATGCTTTAATAATATCTCGTTGTTCTTTGATTTGATCTACATTTGTGAATCTCAATTGTCTTGCGGCTTGAACATTTTTCGTTTGTTGAATGAGTAATTTTTCAGGATCTTTAAGTAATGAACCTTTATGAAATAAAAGTGCACAATATTCTTTAAATCCATGTATCAATACAACATTCTTATCTTTCAATGTATAACATGGATGCATCCATTTATAATCTTCTTCTAAATCACATTCACGTATAATTTCTCTTAATAGTTCAAATTCATCTTTCCACTTTTTTTCACGTTGCATAAAAGCTTCTACTTTAAGATTATTCTCCATTACTTCACTCCTCAACATTATTTCCTGAATGATTTTAATTTATTATATACTAAATTATTAAAAAAGAGCAGATATCCTTATTTCTAAGAAATTTCTGCTCTACTTAGTGCCTAATTTATTAATTTTTGTCTACTTTTATCATACTTTTATCCGTATCATGATAAATTTCATCATTCATTTCTTGCATTTTGCGTTCTACATTTGTTATTTCTATTGAGCATTCTTTTAACTTTTCTTCATATTGTTCAGTAGATACATGCGAATTCTTATATCTTAATTTATGTTCTAAACTCGCCCACATATCCATACCAATTGTTCGAATTTGAATTTCAACAGGTATTACTTGAACACTCTCTGCTAAAAATACAGGAATAGATACAACTAAATGTAAACTTTTATATCCATTCATTTTAGGATTTTCTATATAGTCTTTTCTTTTTAATAATTTTACGTCAGCTTGTCTAAGTAATAATTTTTCAATTGTATAGACATCTTCTAGATAATTACAAATAACTCTTATTCCCGCGATATCTTGAATATTCTCTTTTGCTGAGTTCGCATTTAAAGGAAATCCTTTGCGTCTTAATTTCTTAATGAGACTTGGAAATTCTTTAACACGCTTTTCCATATGGTGAATTGGATTATGTTTATAAGCAACTTGGAATTCATCGTCCAATATTTTCAACTTTGTCCCGATTTCTTCTAATGCTGCAGCATATTGATGTTGTAGTTCTACAAAATTAAACAACTCTTCTAGCGCTTGTTCAGAAGACTGCGCATATTCAATTTCACCTAAATTATTCGTAAATTCCTTCTTTAATTCTGCTAAATTGATTGTTGGTTTTCTTTCTATATACATAGATATGCTCCCTTATATTTTTAAATAAAAAATATATATCACTTCATCTAATTATATCATTTAAAAGTTTGCGATTAAAGAAAGTCGCTATACGATTTATTGTTCTTAAATGGATGTAACACAAAGAAAAACGTGCAAGGCTGGTGTGCCTTGCACGTTTATAAATAGTAATTCAATTATTATTCCTACTTCAATTCTGGCCAGTATTCTTTATTTGCTTCAATGAGGTCATCTAATATACTTTTAGCTACAGATGCACTCGGAACTGTGCGAGATAACGTTAGTGCTTGCCATAGTTTTTGATAAGATTGTTCTTCATAAGCTTCAACTGTTAATTTCTCAACACCTACTTGTTGTTCCATTAAACTTTTTTGGAATCTCGGTATTTCACCAACTGATAAAGGTTCTGGACCTTCGCTGCCAACTAAACATGGAATTTCAACCATCGCTGTTGGGTCAAAGTTTGAAATAGCACCTTTATTCTCAACAATCATTAACATTCTTTCTTTTGTATTAAAAGCAATTGCTCTTGCTAAGTCTACGATATATGATGCATGTTCATCTATTGTTAATTCTGTTCCTTCAGCAGTACCTTGATCAATGATTTTTTGACATTCACCGAACACAAATTTTTCTCGTCCTGCCATTACTTCATTTGCTCTTGTATAGTCTTTGTTTGAATGTTCCACAACGTAATCAGGGAAGAAGTAATATTTTAAATATGTGTTAGGTAACGTATCTTTATCAAGCGCTTGTACATCACGCGCTTTCTTAAACGTATCATTCCAACTTGCTTCTTGTTCTATATCGCTGCCTGTGTCAGTCGAATATCCAAATTGTTCAACGTGTTTAATGATACTTGGCATTAAATCATTACCTGACTTATCTCTTATATCTGTCCACCAACCGAAGTGATTCAATCCAAAATATTTAACGACCATTTCTTTTCTAGATTTCAGCCCAATATTTGTTGCCATTAGTTCTTCAATACCAATTGGCATATCACAAATATTTAAAATTTTTGAATGAGGTCTTAATTTTCGAGTTGCTTCAGCTACAATTGCTGCTGGATTCGAATAATTTAACATCCAAGCATCTGGTGAATATTGTTCCATGTAATCCACAATTTCTAGTACGCCAGTAATAGAACGCATACCATAAGATATACCACCAGGTCCACACGTTTCTTGTCCAACGACACCATGTTTCAACGGAATCTTCTCGTCTTGTTCTCTCATCGCATATTTACCAACACGTATGTGTGCCATAACGAAATCTACATTTTCAAAAGCTGTTTTAGGATCCGTACTCGCCTGTAACTTAACACTTGGCGCTCTTTCATGAAGTAATATTTCACAAGCATCCGCAATGGTTTGTTGTCTATCACCATCATTGTCGTATAATTTAATCGTATCAATCGGAAAATCTTCTAAATGATCCAGTAACATTAATATAATGCCTGGTGTAAATGTACTTCCGCCACCTGCTATTGTTATGTTAAATTTCTTCATTATTTATGACCTCCATATTTTTTATATCATCGTTTCAAATGAATCTCTTACTTGAGGTACACTGAGTCCTACAATTACTTGAACATTTGTACCACTTTTCGCTACACCATGTGCCATTTGATTATGCGTGAAGTAGTCGTTATCTTTCACTAAACTTGGATCTTTAACCGTTACTCTTAATCGTGTCGCACAATTTGTAACGTCTTTAATATTGTCTTTGCCACCTAATCCTTCTAAGAAATAAATAGCTTTCGTATCATATTCTGATGCATTGTCATCCATTTGTGTATCAGCACTTGCTTTTTTAGACTTATAATCTTCTTTCGTATAAAGCTTAGCGTCACCATCATCAGGCACACGCCCAGGTAATGGTACATTAAACTTCTCAATAATAAACTTAAATACAAAGAAGTAAATCACAACAAAGATGATACCAATGATAAATTGTGCAACGTAAGTCATACCGTGATTAGAGAATAATGGAATCCAGTTTATTGCCGCGATTTCTATCGCACCGCCGCCTTGAATACCAACTACACCGAATAGGTACATAATTGTAACCATTGTTGCACCTAATAATGCATGAATTAAGAATAAGTAAGGTGCAATAAATAGGAATGTAAATTCTAATGGTTCTGTAATACCTGCGAAAATTGCTGTTAATCCAGCTGGTAATACTAATGCCAATACTTTTTTCTTGTTCTCTTTTGGTGTTGAAGCGTACATCGCTAATGCTATACCTAAACAACCAAATATTTTAATGTTACCTTGTAACAAGAATCCATATGGATAAAGTTCTTTAAGAGATTTAGCAGAATTAGAGAATTCTGTTAAGTGTTGAATCCAATAAGGTTTCAATCCACCATTAACCGCTGCTGGTCCATATTCAAATGGCGTGTATATGAAATGATGTAACCCTGTAGGAATCAATATTCTTTCTAAGAAGTGGAATAGCCAAACCCCTACAAATCCTGATTTCAACATGACACCTTGTAATGAACCGATACCTGCTTGTACTGTTGGCCATACCGCACATACGATAAAAGCGATTGGGATCATAACAAAGAATCCAATAATAACAACGTATGGTAGACCTTGGAAAATACCAACCATTTCAGGTAATTTCTTATCATAGAAACGATTATGTATCCAAATGACGATTGCTGATATGAAAATTGCACCAATGATACTTGTATCTAATGTTGGAATACCAGCTATTTCTTTTACTCCGGTTAAATTTTCAACACCCTTTGATAAATCTACTCCGAACGTCTTTGGCCAAAGGGTTAAAATTGCATTAATAAAATTGTTAAATACTAAATAAATCATTAAAGCTGCTAGTGTTGCTCTACCTTGCGCTTTTTTAGCAAGTGAGATTGGAAGTCCAATCACAAACGCTAGTTCCATATGGTTGAATATAGTCCAACCACCCGCTTCAATCAAACTCCAAATTTTAAACCACATTGTGCCATCTTCAGCTATTGAACCCATAATATTTGGATTTTTAAATAGTGTTGCAAACCCTACAACAATACCGAAAAATGCAAATAGTAATACCGGTACAATCATGGCACTACCAAATCGTTTAATTGCATTCATATTTTAACCCCTTTTCCTCATCAATTTATCTCAACAATATAGGAAGCGCTTACATTTGCCAAGAGGTTTGACGTAAATAGAAATCACATAGTAAACTTAGATTATATTTTCATAACATGAAAATTTTTTCACTTCGAATGGAGGATTATAATGATTTTGGATAAACTGATTAATGAACATTATCAACAACTTAATGACAACGATATACATATCATACAAATGATTAATCAAAATATTCACTTGATTCATCGATTAAAAATACAAGAAATCGCCGATATATCACATACTTCAATTTCTTCTATTCACCGACTCGCTCGCAAACTTGGCTTTGATGGTTATAGTGATTTTAAAGCATATATTAAATTAAATAGACAAACATCTAACCCATCGACAGATATCATTGAAAGTTTAGAGCAAGATTTACAACAAACTATGAAACATTTAAAAATGATCGACTATGATTATATAAGCGAACAAATCAACCAAGCGCCATACATCTATATATATGGTACAGGTGTCGCACAATTAAACGTCGCACGTGATGCTCAGCGACACTTTCTTTCTATTAATAAGAGAGTAATGGTTATTAACGACGAGAATGAACTTAAAATTGCTATGAATCAAATGAATAAAGACGATTTAATTTTCATCATTTCATTATCAGGCGAAACATCACATTTAAGAGATAACGTCGAGATTATGCATACACGAAATATTAGTTATATTTCTATTACTACATTAAAGGATAACTATTTAGCCCAGAATGCGAGTTACAATATATACGTTAATAGTTCTCCGATAGAACTATTTAACCAAACATCTTATTCCAGCTTCTTACCATATCACATCGCTTTTGAAGTCATCGTACGTAAATTCAGTGAATGGAAACTTGCGCATTAGGGTATAGTGATCATATAAACGTATGAAAAGTTCTATAGGAGGTTACATCATGAATAAAGTATTCATAACTGGAGAAATTCCAACAGAAGGATTAGAAATGTTACAAGAACATTTTGAAGTAGAAGTCTTTGAAGGGGATAAATTAATTACGAAAGATACTTTACTTCAAAAAGTAACAGACGTAGATGCGATTATTAGCCCACTATCTACAAATATTGATAAAGAAATTATTGATCATGCGCCAAACTTAAAAATCATCGCAAATTATGGTGCTGGTTTCAATAACATAGACGTTAAATATGCGAGAGAAAAAGGAATCGATGTCACAAATACACCAAAAGCTTCAACAAATGCTACAGCAGATTTAACGATTGGTATATTACTTGCCGTATCTAGAAGAATTGCTGAAGGCGACCAACTTTGTAGAACAACAGGATTCAACGGTTGGGCACCATTATTCTTTAGAGGTAGGGAAGTCTCCGGTAAGACTATCGGCATAGTTGGACTTGGTGAAATTGGTTCTGCTGTTGCTAGACGTGCCAAAGGTTTCGACATGAACATCCTATATACTGGACCACATAGAAAACCAGAACAAGAAGCTTCATTAGGGGCTACTTATGTCAGTCTTAATGAGATGTTAGAACAAGCAGATTTCATTACAATTAATGCTGCCTATTCAGATGATTTACATCATTTATTCAATAAAGAAACATTTGAAAAAATGAAAAATACAGCATATGTTATTAACGCATCTCGCGGACCTATTGTAGATGAACAAGCTCTAGTTGAAGCACTACAATCTAAAACAATCGAAGGTGCTGCATTAGATGTATTTGAATTTGAACCAGAAATTACAGATGCACTTAAAACAATGGACAATGTCGTCATAACACCCCACATCGGAAACGCTACATTTGAAGCACGTGATGAAATGGCAAGAATCGTCGCAAATAATACGATTAAGAAACTACAAGGTGATACACCAGACTATATTGTGAATAAATAATATAAAAAGATCCTCGGTCTCATATTAAGAGTTCGAGGATTTTCTTTTATTTAACAAGTTTTCTTTATCGATGATAGTTCTTAGTTTATAAATACTTTCTTTTATATTATGTTCATCAATATATGAATAAGAAAATCTTAAACTATGTTTTTCTCTTTCTGAATAAATCTCCCCTGGATGAATGAGCAATCCTTCCTCTAAGGCACGTTGGAATAACCTTTTCAAATCAATACTTTCATTGAATTTGAACCATATATAGAAAGACCCTTCTACTTTAGACCATCTACCAATATCTGAGAAAGATTCTGTTAAAGCATCTTCCATCAAATCTTTGCGCCTTTGTAAATTACGTTTAATGTCTTCAATATGCTTCTCATGGTAATGTGCCAACCATTTAGTAGCTATAAATTGAGAAATCGAACTTGCACCATAGTCATTTTGCATTTTTAAATCTGCTAAATGATTAATGACCCGTTCGTTGCCAATTAACCACCCTATTCTGAGACCTGGACTAACTGTTTTAGATAGGCTACCTAAATACAACACATTATGACTTGTATCAAGCTCTTTCATCGATTTAGGAATCGAACCTTCAAACCACAGCTCACTATAAATGTCATCTTCCACAACTGGAATACCCTTTGCTTTACACTGTTCAAGAATTTGTTCTTTCTCTTTCAATGTATATGTGTGCGATGTAGGATTGTGCAAAGTAGGATTACAATAAAATATACTATTGCTGTAATCTTCATCTTCTTTAAAAATCGCATGAATATTATTGCTTATATAATCAATTGATAAAGGTATCATTTTGGAATGAATTTTGTGCCACGTTCTAATTGAATTGATATAAGAAGGTGTTTCAACGATAATTTTTGATTTAGGAATTAATAATCCATCTGCTATCAACTTCAAACCTTGTAATGAACCAGAAGTGATACAAATTTCTTCTACACTACACTCAATACCTCTTTTTTTAACAATTTCTTTAACTTGTTGTCTCAACTGAATATTCCCTTTAGGCGCTTCGTAATTTGAAGTCAATTGACAACTTAAATCTTTCGAAATGATTTCATGAAATGCATCATTAGGTATTAATTCTGGCGAAAGTTCACCCGTCCCTAATCTCACCATGTCAGGTATAAATTCGCATCGATTAATTTCTCTAATGTAATATTGATTGTTCTGGTTAATACTATTACCTATATAATCTTGCCAATTTAAATTGTTACTCACATACTCATTCCATTTATTTTTCGAAACGTATATCCCTTTTCTTTCTTTACTTTCAAGCACGCCATAACTTTTTAAAATATCAATCACATGTACAATTGTTGATCTATTTACACCATACTTTTGTGTTAAAGCTCTTTGCGAAGGGATTTTCATACCAACTTCTAATTGACCATTATTAATATCTCTTAACATATCATCTATAATTTTTTGGTAGATAGGTTTTTCCATAAATGTAACTCCAATCTGGTTGGGCATAAATTTAATTCTGGATGATTTCATTGTAGCTTATTTCTTTTATACTATACAAAAAGGAGGTTAAATCAAATGTTTCAAGCAGTCATCCACGGTCTTTTATTAGCACTCGGTTTAATTTTACCATTAGGTGCTCAAAATATATTTGTTTTTAATCAAGGCGCAAATCATAAAAGCTTAAATAAAGCTTTACCTGTTGTTATTACAGCTGGTCTATGTGACACATTACTCATATTACTTGCGGTGTTTGGCGTATCACTCATCTTAAATCACTATCCATCACTACAATTAATCATATATATCGTCGGATTAATTTTTCTATTGTATATGGCTTGGACGTTATGGAACGAAAAATCATCAAGCAATGGCTCAGACATAGCAATATCAGCAAAAAAACAAATCAGCTTTGCATTATCTCTATCATTACTCAATCCACACGCCATAATGGATACAGTCGGTGTTATCGGTACAAGTGCATCACTATATTCAGGGTATGAAAAAGTCGGGTTCACAGTAGCAACAATCTTTATCTCTTGGTTCTGGTTCTTCGGTCTCGCTATAGCCGGTAAACAAGTTGGCATGTTTGATAAATCAGGTAAATTTATCATCATATTAAATAGAGTATCAAGTATCATCATCTTATTCGTCGCAGCACTCATCATCAAAAATATAATCAATATGTAGAATGAGGTAAATGTTTTGGTTGGGATTTAGGTGGGAGTTGCGGGGCTCATTTTCGTGCGCTAACGATCTTGTTTGTGAGTCTTGAGCGTTAGCGCTACTTTCACACATAACAAAAAGACGTGATACTGCTATTTTCTAGCGGTATCACGTCTTTTTTTATATTATATTAAGATGTTAAGGCTATTTCATTATAGAATTCGTCTATATTTATGGATTGGCCGTGGTTCAGTCTTGATTCTTCTGCTGCGAATGCCATTAAGTGACTGATTAAAGATTTACTTGCTATTGATTTAGATACATTTTGATTTGAGCTATTAATTGTATCTATAAAATCTCTTATAATACCTTCATCCCCGCCTCCGTGTCCACTGCTCACTTCTGGGAATTTAATGATTTTTTCTTCTCTTGTTAAAAAGTCAAAAATGCTTATTTCATTTGTTTCCATATTCCCTCTTATTTCACCTTTTGTTCCCATTATTTGAACTACTCTTGTTTGTTCTCTTGTAAATGCGCTCATACTAAATGTTGCTGTTGCACCATTTTCAAATTCCATATTCACAACTTGGTGATCGACAACGTCATTATCTGATTGGAATACGCATTTCCCATAATCCGTATGATTTAATCTTTCTATGATCGCTTCGTTAGAATTTTCTTCTGTAAATTTCATCGCCCATCCTCTACCGATACCTAAATAATACCTTCCAGCATGAAATGGACATTCATTTTCTACTGGGCATCCGTCTAGACATCTTAATGGTGCGCCTTCTGGTTTGTTTGCTTCGTTAAAGTACATTAATGAGCCAAAGGAATTGATTCTTTTACAATCTTGATCCATGATATAACTGATAATATCCATATCATGGCAAGATTTAGCTAATATCATCGGACTTGACTGTTCTTTACTTTTCCAATTTCCCCTTACAAAACTATGAGACATATGCATATATTCTACATTTTCATTAAGTTGAATTGACGCAATCTGACCAACATCTCCATTTTGAACGATAGATTTGATTCTACTCCAGAATGATGTATATCTTAATACGTGACAAATCGTTAATGTTCTATCCATTTCTTTCGCTTTTTCTACCATTTTAATACACTCTTCAGGACTAGGAGACATCGGTTTTTCAAGCAACACATGATATCCTAAATCTAATGCTTTCATTGTTGGTTCAAAATGTACTTTATCTTGAGTACATATAATTGCTATATCAGCTTCTGGCTTTAAGTCCAATAATGCTTTCCATGATTCTTGTACATATCGTTCATCAAGACTATGATGACGACTTACGCGTTCTCTTCTTTCTTTAACAGGTTCCGCTACCCCAATTAATTTAATTTTATGGGGTAAAGACTTTATCAAATTCGCGTAAACTCTTCCCCCACGGTCACCTGCACCTAACAAAATCGCTTTTTTTATACCCATTGAATCGTCCCCCTTTATCATTCAATAGTTTCATATTACTACTATAAAAGTAAAAAATCACACATTTATCATTATTTTTTGTTCACATTTGTTCAAAATTGTTATTATTATAAATGAAAAACAGTAGGCATTCAAATTATAAAAATGAATGTCTACTGTTTAAATATTGATATATTGAATTAATGACCTTGATTATGCTGCATTTGCATCAGTTCATCTGCTGTAAATTGTACATCAGTTCCAATAATAATTTGGATATTTTTATCACTAATCACTTTGTTTCCTAATGCGCCAGATTGTTTGATTTTATCTTGATCAACAACACTTGTATCTTTTAATGTTAGACGCAGTCTTGTTGCACAGTAGTCGATAACTTCTATATTATCATTACCACCAATTGCTTCATATATAAGCTTTGTCTTATTAGATACTTTCACTCCACTGTTGTTTGTTGAAGTACCCGCTTCATCTTCTTCAAGACTATGATCTTGCTTTGCCGCTTCTTCCATTAAACCATCTCTACCTGGTGTCTTAAGATTAAATGTACGAATCGCAAAATCAAATACGACGAAGTATACGACACCCATAATCAAACCAAGTACAAGTAACATTAATGGTTTATTAGCAATTGGAATACTTAAACTTAATAAATAATCTATTAATCCTGCACTAAATGTAAATCCTGCAGTCCAATGGAATGTTGCTGCTATAAATAATGAAATACCTGTTAATAACGCGTGAATACCAAATAACATCGGTGCTGCTACTAAGAATGAGAACTCTAATGGTTCTGTGATACCAGTTACGAATGAAGCAATCGCTGCTGTAACCATTAAAGAACCTACTACTTTTCTGTTACGCTTTTCAGCATTTTTCCAAATCGCTAATGCTGCAGCTGGTAATCCAAACATCATAATTGGGAATAAGCCTGCTTGGTAACGACCTGTTATACCCGCTTCACCTTTACTAGACCAGAAGTTTGCAATATCATTAATACCCGCAATATCAAACCAGAATACTTGGTTTAACGCGTGATGCAACCCAAATGGTAATAATAAACGGTTAAAGAATCCATATAACCCTGCCCCAAGAGGACCAAGTTTAGAAATCATTTCACCAAATGACACTAAGCCATTATATACTGGCGGCCAAATAAACATAAGTGCGATAGAAATGACTAACATAGCCGCTGCTGATAATATCGGCACAAGACGTTTACCACTAAAGAAAGCAAACGCTGTTGGTAATTTCGTATCTTTAAATCTATTGTAAATTGCTGCTGTAACTAAACCACAAATAATCCCGATAAATACATTACTAATACCCGTAAATGCGATATCAACTTTATCCTCAGCAATATGCAATACTTTCGCCATTGCTTCTGGCTTTAGTACTTGTGTCACCACTAAAAATGATACAAGTCCACTAAGTGCTGCTGCACCATTTTTATCTTTAGACATACCGAATGCTAACCCTACTGCAAATAGTATTGGTAAATTGTTAATAACTGCTAAACCACCATTTGCTAAAAAGTTCGCAACGCTATTTCCTTCCCCGTTAATTGCACCTGAATCAATAAAAGATGCTATACCTAAAAGTAACCCGGCTACCGGTAAAATGGAAATAGGTAGCATTAGAGACTGAGCAAATTTTTGCATATAAGCCTTCATATTTTTCTCCCCTTATATAGTTGTTGGAAACGTAATCTCTATTACATATTTACCACAAAAAACATTTGATGTATATAACGAATTAATATTTCAAAAACTTAAAATAATCAATTAATTATTTTTAACAAAAAATAATAAGTACCTCGTTAATATTTATATCAACATACTTTCTAAAAAATTAAGAGCCTGCAACAATTTCAATGTTTCAGACTCTTAAGCATTTATTTATTCACTTTTTTAACAACTGATGACTTTAATCCTATTTGTCCAAAGCCAGGTATTTTACAATCAATGTCATGACCATCTTCTGGGTCCACTAATTTGATACCTTTAACTTTAGTGCCTTGTTTAATAGAATTAGATGATCCTTTTACTTTTAAATCTTTAATGACCGTTACAGTATCTCCATCATTTAATTCAACACCATTTACATCTTTAATAACTGTGTTTTCTTCATTTGATGCATCTTCGTCGTTTATAGACCATTCATGATTACACATAGGACAAATATAAAATTGTCCATCCTCGTAAGTATATTCTGAATCACATTTAGGGCAATTTGGTAATGTTGCTTCCATCTTTCAACCTCCGAAAGTTTATAATAACCTCTATAATTTATCACATTTTCATAAATACTGGTATTGGATTTTTCATAAATTTAAGGTTTCATAATGATATATGACGTAATCGCTTTGACTTTAGCATCTTTTTTATGATTTTCAAATTCATACATTTCAGCAAAATAAATTTCCTCACCCGGATTCAATATAATTGTGCCATGTGTAGAACCCTCTTTACCATGTGTAAGCATTGATTTAATTTCGAGACTAGATACTTTTTGCAAGTGCTCATTTATTTCTTCTAAAAATGCTTTTCTGCCTATTAGTTCAAAAGAACCAGGTACTTTCCATACTAAATCATCTGTTAGCCATTCAGTGAGACACTTTTCGTCACCAACTAGTGAAGCAATCACAATGTCTCGTATAATTCTTCTTTTTGGTGCGTTATCACATTTTAAATCCCCTAGTACAGTGAACTTCACATTTTTTAAATCCTCATCTAATTGACTAAATGATAACCCTTGTTCTAATAATGCTTCTTTCAAAATACCTATTGCTTTTGGTCCCATACCATGAAGTTTCGCCAAATTATGTTCATCTAATTGAGCAACCTGTTCTAACGTCGTAACATTGATCTTGTTCAAAGCATTTGTTGCTGGTTTCCCTATTTTCGGCAAATTTGTCATCCGAACACAGCTCCCTTTATGAAATGTCTTTTCGTTTAAACCCAATAAATCCAATTATGATGAGCACTACAGATAAGATGATTAATATACTTATACCCGAATAATTCATATCTTCAACAGGTATTTCAGGAATATGATGAAATGGCGTTATATCTTTTAACCATTCTTTAATATTTAACAATTGTCCTAAGTAAACGACGAAAAATGTATAAGTTAAATATAAATAAACGATAAAATGCCCTTTATTAAACCCTCCTAAAAGTACAACACCGAGTGCTACAAAAGATATAATGGCTGGTATATGAACAATCCCTGCCTTTATAATTGTCCAAAAACTAGATGGATCATCTAACACAGATGCTTGGGCAATATATAAACCGAATGCAGCTATAAAAATCATAAAGATAGCATTAAATAATGAAACAACTAAATAGCTACTCAACAATTTAATTCTTGAAATAGGTCGAGACATTATAAGTTCTATACGATGAGTATCTATTTCGTTTTTTATTTTGTATAAACTTAACAGTGCAGGTATAGTTGATACAATTGCCATTATAATCATTAAAGTAGGTAAGAATGCTTCTATATAATGATCACCTTTACCAGCTACCATTTGCTGCAACATTTCGTTATCTTTAATAAAATCATCTAACTCACCAAATACTGATCCATATGAAGCGCCAAATACAAACATTCCTATTGCCCAGGAAATAAGCCCTACTTTATACAATTTAAGTTGTAAACCGAGTGGAGATAGCCATATTTTATGTGCAGTTTTTTTACCAGGTTTAGAAGGCAGTAGGCCAGACTCTATATCTCTTCTGAAATAAAGTATCATCGCTATCATTAAGAATATAATAGCCGTTATCAAAGTTATGACGATTGGCCACCAATTATTTTCAGAATACGCAAACGTTCTTGTAATCCATCCTAGAGGTGAAATCATAGAAATATCTTCATTGATGACGTCACCAACAGCTCTCACTAAATAACTTAAGAGTAGTACTGTAATACTATAGCCCGTAACACTACTACTTGTTTCAGTTAACTGTGAGAATATAGCTGTCATCATACCAAATAGAATACCAATTGATCCTAATGAAGCTGCATACACGATTGAACCTTGCCAATCCACACTATCAATATTCATGAAAGGTAATATCACCATAATCAAAATGGTTATCATGATGTTCACAATTATCATCTCAATAAGTGCACTTACGAGAGGTGATACTTTTCCAACTGGCAATGCTCGAATCATTTCAATACGACCTGCAGATTCATCTCCTCTTGTACTTTTTGAAACAAGTAAAATACTCATTATTGCAACGAGAATACCTGTAAATAGTAACATCTCGTGTGTAAATAACACACCAATTGATACTTGTTCAAATTGTCCTGGCCCTAACATTGCTTCCATTGCAGGGTTTTTGGAAGTTTCAACAATTGGTTGCATATCTGATTGGTGTGGATACATACTTTTAAATGTTGGTGGTATGATAACTGTTAAAACGACAATACCTAATATCGAAAACAGCATTTTCCATTTATGTGTCTTGAGGTAAAACAACGTTAATTGACCAACACCGCTAAAGAGATTATTCATATTACTCACCTCTTTCAATATTCACACCATAATGTCTCATAAATAAATCTTCTAATGTAGGTGGCATACTTTCTAATTTCAACAACTCAAATCGACTTAAATATTTAATAATATTAGAAACTTTCTCCGAATCCACTTGAAAATGATATATTTCTCCTTCTTTAGAAATATCATGTACACCTTCTTGCTCGTCTAAATCTGTTAAAGCTTCTTTAGACTGAACGACGAAATGCATTCTCGTGAGATGTCTCAAATCATCCAACGTGCCCATTTCTACGATTTCACCTTTTCTAATAATGCCGACTCGGTCACATAGTTTTTCTACTTCACTTAATATATGACTCGATAGTAGAACACTTTTGCCCTCTTTTTTCTTTTCTAACACACATGATTGGAATACTTGTTCCATTAAAGGATCCAATCCAGATGTCGGTTCATCTAATATAAGAAGTTGTGCATCTGTTGTAAATGCAGCGATAAGTGCGACTTTCTGTCTATTACCTTTAGAATATGACCCACATTTTTTAGTAGGGTCTAAATCAAATTTTTTAATCAGTTCATCTCTTTTTTCATCATTTTTAGTGCCACTTAATTTGAGAAATAAATCTATCACTTCTCCACCTGTTAAGTTTGGCCACAAATTAACATCACCTGGAACATAGGCAACCTGTTTATGAATTTGAACCGCATCTTTCCAAGCATCTTTATCAAATGCCACAATATTGCCAGAATCAGGCTTAAGCATGCCTAAAATCGCTTTAATGGTCGTAGATTTCCCAGAACCATTTGGACCGATAAACCCAAATATTTCTCCTTCTTCAACAGTGAAATTCACACCGTTTAAAGCTTTAAATTTACCAAACGTCTTCGTAACATTATTTACTTTTAACAATGTCATATTAATCACGATCCTTATAGAAGATTTTACGCATTTCCTTTATATACAAATCGAATTCATCATAAAAGCTTTGATAATCATTCTGCTCAATCATTTGATGCGTTATTCGTGTCTTCATAGATTCTGCTAAACCGTCAATCGAATACTTTATAATATTGATAGACATTTCAACATTTAAATTATCTTTAAAAAGATCCTTATCTAAATCTTCAAATAGTGCATTTTGAACTTTACTTTGTAATTGTTTAATATGTTGATCTTGTTCTTCAGATATATAATGATGTTCAGATTCCTCCAGAACAATTTTCGTTAAAAACTTCGACATATGAGGATGAATCGTCATTAAATTAGATTTAATCTTCGCTTGTTTAACTAACCTATTAAAAATATCTTTCTCAGAAGTATCAATTTGTTTAAAATAATATTCCTCAATGAAATCTAATGAATAATCCACAAGAAATTTAAATAATCCTTTTTTATTTTTAAAGTAATAAAAAAGCATCCCTTTACCAATACCAGCATTTTCAACAATACGATTCGTAGAACTTTGTTGATATCCATAATTAGAGAACTCCATCAGCCCTGAATTGATTATTTTTTGACGCTTTTCATCATCTAAATTATAAAATGCATCATTCATCATATACACCTTCCGAAACATATTAGACCAGTTCGGTCGACTACATCATAACGCTATCGACCATATTGGTCAATTATTGTTATTAAATAAAACAGCCACCAATTCACAAAATACGAATTGGTGGCTTATTTAGTACTTACAGCACTATGTACTGACCCCTTTGTTTGCATATACAGTTAAAAAATAAATCCAATTTAAATTAAAGACCTAAAGCTGTAATCAAATCTACGATCGGTTGTAAGATACTTGTTAACATAAGAAATCTCCTCCTTTGTTTAAGTTATTCTTATTCTATATCAAATAATTATAAGTACAAAAAATGAGTAAACTTACATCACAAGTTATGTAATGTAAGCTTACTCTTAAATTTAAGGTGAAAATATTTTTTTAAAAGATTCTTTAGAATCTGCCTCTAATAGTTTTAATACTTTAGAATAATCATTTATTATTTCAGAAAGATTTTGATACACTTTTTCTAAATTAATCGTAGTATTCTTTTTCAATCCTAAACAAAAAATAATTTGTGCTTCTTTATCTTCCCAAGCAATTGGTTTATCCATCGTTATTATATAAATAAAAGTTTGTTTAGCTAAAGGCATTAGTGGATGTGGAATGGCCACCAGATTACCATAAGCTGTAGAAGCATGATATTCTCTTTCTTTTACACTATCGATAAAATTATTGTGAATTAAATTCTTGTTTTTAAGTTGTTTACCTAAGTATTCCAACAACTCATCTTTACTGTTTATTTTTTTATTTAATTCAATAATTTCTATTAGTTCTTCTGAGTGTCGAGAATCTTTTAAATCTATATAACGTTGAATTTTGTCTGAGTCTTGCTGTGACATAATAGGGTTAACATAAAGTATTGGTAAACTGACATCATCATTTATTGGTACTGTTGAAATTATTAAATCTGAATGCTCAAGTTGAGCCCTCTGAATATTGTATAATTCTATAATTTCAGTAATTTGAATTTGATTACCAAAATTTTGGATTAACTTATATTTAATTAATTGAGAACTCGTTAATCCGGAGTTACAAACTAGTATAACCTTTAACTTTTCTTTTTCATTTTCAATTCTATTGAGAGCCATTTCAAAGTGCAATGCTAAATAACCAACTTCACTTTCTGAAATTTGCACTTTCAAGTCTTTTTCAATCATTTTACTAGCCACTAAAGCAATATCAAATGCGAAGGGATAATTTTTTTTGATTTCATTTAACATTGGATTTCTAATATTCATCTTGTATTTATATCTATTTATTGATGTACTCAAATGTAAATATAAATTTTTCTTAAGTGTATTATCCGTAATTAGGTCTAAATAAAAAATAAGTTTTATATGATCTAACATATGTGTAATCATACTATCAATAACATTATTTTTTTGTATCATATTACCTTCATTCATAATTCCAGTAGTAACAAAATGGATATATAAACAATCTTTTTCTTTTATAGGCAATGTCAAATCAAATCTTTTTTCAACAAACAGTATAAGTTCATCAAAAAATTGACTCAATTCATTTGTTAATGGAAGATCATCAATTTGGAATTGCTGTTCAACCATCAGTTGATTTTTGATTCGAACTATCGCAATGTTAATGTGTGTTACAAGATTATCAAGTTTAACTTCAGGTATCTCAATTTGGTATTTTCTAAGTAACTTCACAAGATATGACTTTACACTGGAAATATCATCTTCAGTAAATCCAATGTTTAAGTGCTGATTATTCAATAGAAACTCTGCTATTGCATATATTATCTGAAATTCTTTGCCAATTAACTTCATTCCATAATTTGGTCTACTGACTACTTCTATTTCATAACGAGCTAAAACTCTCTTCATTTCAATCATGTCATTCTTTAAAGTTCCCACACTGACAAACAAGCTTTCACTCAGAGATTCTAATTTTGTATAATGATTATCAAGAAGTAATTTTTTCATGATAAATCTAATTCTGCTATCTTGATTATTGAAATTTAAGTTTTCATCTTTTAAAAAACGCTCATTTAAAAAATAATTAAACTTACCCTCATCAGTAATATTTAATTGATAGCCTTTCGATTTTTTTATAAAGATTACGAACCCATTTTCTTTACTCGTTTCATTGATAACCTTTATGTTTTCTCGAATAGTTTTAGACGAACACCCTAAAAGTTTGGCTATGGATATACTATTCATATATTCGTGCTGATGTTGATACAATATCTTTACTATATTGAGGTGTCTGGTTTCCATCACGCTCTCTCCTAGTAGTTCTGTATATATATTACAGATTAATCTGTAAAACCATTACTTGAAGAAACTTCTTTAAACCATCTTCCACTTTCTTTAATTGTTCTTTCCATTGTTTCAAGATCAATAGATACAAAACCATATCTATTTTTATATGCATTCATCCAAGACCAATTATCCATAAAAGTCCACATATGATATCCTCTACAATTTGCACCTTCTACTATAGCTTTATTCAACCATATTAAATGTGATTTCACAAAATCTATTCTATAGGTATCATTTATTTTACCATTTTCGATAAATCTCGATTCATTTTCAATACCCATACCATTTTCTGAAATAAAACTTTCTATATTACTGTAATTATCCTTCAAATTAATCATAATATCATAAATCCCTTTAGGATAAATCTCCCAACCACGATATGGATTCATCTTTCTACCTGGCATTTCATAATTTTCAAAGTAATATTCCGGAAAGAATGGGGAATTAGGATTTGGCAAAGTGTCTCTAGCTTTTACCCGTCTAGGTTGATAATAATTTACTCCTAATAAATCTACTGTATAATTTTTTATAATTTCAAGGTCATCTTGTGTAAAAGTTGGTAATAGATCATGATGTTTTATAATATCTACTAATTGCTCTGGATAGTATCCTTTTGTTACAGGATCTAAAAAACTTCTATTAAAAAATAAATCTGCAATTTCGGAAGCTTTAACATCTGCTTCGTTTTTACTTCTTGGGTAAGATGGTGTTAAATTTAGGATAATCCCAATTTTTCCATCATACCCTGATTCCTTATATTCTTTAATTACTTTAGCATTAGCAAGGATAGTATTATACGCAACCTGAAATCCTCTTTTAGCATCTACAATATTTGGATAATGGAAATTATATAAATATCCACCTTCAACTGGTACTATTGGTTCATTAAATGTAAACCAATACTTAACTCGATCGGCAAATAACTCAAAGCACTTTCTCGAGTATTCTACATATCGTTCTACAACTTCAAGTGATTCAAAACCACCTTGTTTTTGCTTTTCATATGGCATATCAAAGTGATATAAATTCACAAAAGGTTCAATATTATTTTCAATTAAGCTATCTATAACT
Source organism: Mammaliicoccus sp. L-M44 (assembly GCF_022386355.1). Lineage (NCBI taxonomy): Bacteria > Bacillati > Bacillota > Bacilli > Caryophanales > Staphylococcaceae > Mammaliicoccus > Mammaliicoccus sp. L-M44. The sequence continues at coordinate 126,371 of NZ_JAJNIU010000004.1, forward strand.
TTATTATAAAATTGAACTGCATCTTCATTAATTTTATTACTACTTTGATTTATTAAACGGGTCCAAGATATAGATAATCTAAATGAATTATGTCCTGTTTCCTTCATTAAATAAATATCTTCTTCAAATTTATTATAAAAATCTGACGTTTTATTAGGACCAACATTTTCAAAAAATCGATTTGGTTCTTCTTCAAACCATTTATCCCAAATAGTTTGATCATTTATTGTTTTTGTACCTTCCGTTTGTGTTGCACTAGCTGCACTTCCCCACCAAAAGTCTTTTGGAAATTTATATTGAGTCATGATTTCATCTCCTTATATAGATCTATCATTTCATTCGCTAAATCCTTTACAGTAATTGCATTCATTAAATGATCTTGAGAATGTATTAATAACAAATTCAATTCACTTTCTGTTCCTTGCGCTTCATTTTGTAACAATTCAGTTTGAAATTTATGAGCCTTATTAATTTCTTGTTCCGCTTCTTTAATAAGACCTGTTGCTTCTTCAAAATTTCTTTCTTTTGCATATTGTATAGCCTCCATTGCACATGAACGCCCATTTCCTCCATATAAAATAATTTGAAAAGCTATCTCATTAATTGAGGTTGCCATTGTATATTCCTCCGTCCTTATACTATTTTTCTATTTCTTGCTTTAAATAGTTTTTATCTAATAATTTTAAAAATGGCCACCAAATAATAAATGTAATAATTAGATTTACAAGTTGTAATGCTGCACCTTGCCATGCATTACCAGTTGCTAAATATCCACTTATAAATATTGGAGTAGTCCAAGGTACGATAACGCCAGAAGGTTTCGGAACTATACCTGTATACATAGCTGAATAACTTACAATAGTTACAATCACTGGTGATATAATCCAAGGAATTATTACTAAAGGATTCATTATGATAGGTAAACCAAATAGAATCGGTTCATTCACATTAAAAATGGATGCTGGTGTTCCTAATTTAGCAATTTCTTTATTTTGTTTACTTCTACAAATTAAGTAAATTGCAATTACGACTGCTATCGTTCCACCTGTTCCTCCCATACCAACTAAGAATGTATCTATAAATTGCTTTGTAATGATATTAGGTAACTCAATTCCTTTTTGGAATGCCTCAAAATTTTCATTATTTAATGAATACCATATTGGATCAAATACAGTGTTCACAATAATCTGGCCGTGCAATCCGAAGAACCAAAATATCTGAATAAATAAAACCGCAATAATTGTTGCAGGAAGTCCTTTACCTAAGGCAGTTAAAGGTTCTTGAACAATTGTATAGATTAAATCTTGTAATGTATTAAAAGGTGTTAAGGCAATTAAGATTCTTATTACCAAAAATATAGTTAAAGTAAATGCTACTGGTAACAGTGCACTAAATGATTTAGATACTTGGTCAGGTACACCTTTAGGCATTTTTATTGTTATTTCCTTCTTTGTAAAATAGCTATATAACTCTGAAGTAATTATAGAAACAATAATTCCTAAAAACATACCTTTAGCACCTAATATTTCTGTAGGAATAACGCCTTCAGTTTTACCTACAACTTGAGGTGTTAAAATAAGTACTGCACTTAATGCAGTTACAGCACCATATATTCCTTCTAACCCATTTCGCTCAGTTAACTTATATCCTATTCCCAATATTACAAAAAGCCCCATTATTGATAACGTCGCTGCAGATGCTGGACCCACAGCATTTTGCCATGCTGTATATTGGCTTTCAGAAAGTAATTTATCTAAAAATGGAAAATTAGCAATTACAACAAATATAGAACCAAATATAATTAAAGGTAGTGCAACCATAAAGCCATCACGTAAAGATGCTAAATACTTATTATTATTTAACTTATCTGCAATTGGCAGTAAAACATCTTCTAACTTCTCCATAAAAGTGCTTTGCATTTTTATCACCTATTCCCCTAATAATTTTAATGCCTGTTTAAGAACGCCTTCCCCATCAATTCTTCCGTAACTTACAGAATCTATTGTTTCAATTGGTAATTCTAGTCCCTTTTCTTCAGCTGCTTTCATAAATTTTTTCTTCATAAACCTCATTTGTGGTCCTATTAATAACACATCATACTCATCTAAAGAATGAAATGCGTTATCACTAGACATTGCTTTGATATTCACCTTAATTCCATCCGCTACTGCTGCTTCTTCCATCTTATTTACTAATAAACTTGTAGACATTCCCGCTGAACATGCTAATAAAATATTTTTCATCTTGATTTCCCCTTTCGAATATATTTTCATTATATTTTGGTTACGCTTACATATCGATATAATCATTTTCCTCTACTAGTGGAACAGAAACATTTATTTATATTAATATGCAAAATACAAATAATCGTAGTATAATGCTTTTTATATTGTTTTATAAATCTTATTGTTTACATATGTTTTATTGTGTTTAAGGAGAGCGAATTAAAAATGGAAAATCATGAGTTAAAAAGAAGTATGTCTAATCGGCATATTCAGTTAATTGCTATTGGTGGCGCGATTGGTACCGGTCTTTTTCTTGGGGCTGGTAAGAGTATTTCACTAGCGGGTCCATCTATTTTATTAGTTTATATTATTATTGGTTTTTTCTTATTTATTATGATGAGAGCCTTAGGGGAATTATTACTTTCAAATAGTAACTATAATTCTTTCATTGATATTGCAGAACATTATTTAGGTCCTTTATTCGGATTTTTAACTGGATGGACGTATTGGTTTTGTTGGGTTGCAACGGGAATAGCGGATATTACGGCTGTGGCTAAGTATATTCAGTTTTGGTATCCTGATGTTCCTGCATATGTTTCTGCAATTGCAACAGTTGTTATTCTATTAGGTTTAAATCTTATGACTGTTAAATTATTTGGTGAGGTCGAATTTTGGTTTGCACTCATTAAAATTATCGCCATTATATTATTAATTGTCATTGGTTTATGGATGATATTTAATGGTTTTAAATCTAGCACAGGTATTCAATCTGGATTTCATAATTTATATAGCCATAATGGTTTCTTCCCAAATGGTGCTATGGGCTTCTTACTGGCTTTCCAAATGGCAGTATTTAGCTTTGTAGGAATTGAACTTGTAGGTGTAACAGCTCGTGAGACGAAAGATCCTGAAAAGAATTTACCTAAAGCGGTTAATTCTATCGGTATTCGTATTTTAATTTTCTATGTATTAAGTTTATTAATCATTATGAGTATCACACCATGGAATAAAATTGATCCTGCTGAAAGTCCTTTTGTTAATTTATTTGTATTAGCTGGTATTCCAGCTGCTGCGGGAATAGTTAACTTTGTCGTGTTAACTTCAGCTGCAAGTGCTGCAAACAGTGGATTATTCAGTAATAGTCGTATGGTTTATGGTTTAGGTCAAACGGGTCATGCGCCTGAAGGGTTAAGCAAGACAAATAAACGTGGTGTACCTTATCCAGCATTGATATTCTCAGGTGTTGTATTATTCTTCGCTGCGATATTAAATTATTTTATACCAGATGACGTATTTACACTCGTTACGACATTGGCTACGATATTCTTTATTTTTATTTGGTCTATCATTTTAATTTGTTATATCAAATTTAGAAAAGAAGACAAATCTTTACACGAAAAATCTAAATTCAAAAATCCATTCGGTGTGATTGGATCATATCTTGCATTAATATTCTTTGTATTTGTATTAGTTATTTTGTTCTTTGCAAATGATACACGTACAGCATTAATGTACTCACCTTTATGGATTGTACTATTGCTTGTTATTTATTATTTGAATCATCGCAAGCAATCTACTTCAAATGAATAACTCTAATAAACAGTAAACATCGTCATATGACGTGTTTACTGTTTTTTATTGAACAAATGTTATATACCATCGAATAATATTTAAATTCTTGTTATATATTGAATACAATTAATAGTGTGATATTTATCTATATATTCTAAATTTTTAGAAAATACTATTAACTTCTTGATTTAGATATGCTAAAGTTTGACTATTAACTTTAAAAAGGAGGGAATGCAAATGGTTAGTGAACCGCTTATTTCAGCAACAATACTATTCGCATTAATCGTTCTCGGGGAAATTATATCTTATCTTACAAAGGCTCGTGTACCAATGTTATTAACGGCAATGGTCAGTTATTTGCTTTTATCATGGGTAGGCGTCTTACCTGAAAAGATATTAGATAATGCCATTTTACCTTCGCTAGGTGCGCTTATTATTGCACCAGTTATCATGCATATGGGTACAATGATGCCGCTTCATATACTTAAATCACAATGGAAAGCAGTTGTTATATCAATATTGGGTATATTGGGTTCTACAATCTTAATATTAGTCTTCGTTACACTCCTATTTGATTTCCGTACTGCTGCTTCAGGTGTTGGACCTATTGCTGGAGGTATCGTCGCGCTGCTCATCACAGTCGAAAAGCTTCAAGATTTAGGATTAGCAAATTTAATTGTTTTACCCGCTATCGTGCAGGCCCTTCAAGGCGTTATCGGTATGCCATTAAGTTCTATTCTTATGAAGCGCTATTCAAAATATTACTTAGCGAATAGACATACAGACAAAAATGTCGCTAATATTTCTAACAAAAATGAACCTAAGAAAGAAACGATATTTAATAAGAATCCGTTACTTCAAAACAATGTTATCAGACTCTTTATTATGTTCTTCTTAGCAAGTATTGCCTTCATGATTGGCGAAGTAACAGGCATTCATTTCACACTCGTCAGTTTATTATTTGGTGTTATCGGTTTGAAAATTGGATTGTTTGAACAAAAAGAACTGGAACGTAATCAATCATTCACAATTATGATGGTTATTATCATTTTAATCGTTATCGGTTCTATGGGTGGCATTAAACCACATGATTTATGGGAATTCTTACCTGCTATTTTATCTATTCTTGTTATAGGTACAATTGGTATTTTAATTGGCGGATTTATCGGTGCTAAATTAATTGGTTGGAAACCTACTAAAGCATTACCTGTTGCTTTAACCGCATTGTATGGTTTCCCAGGTGATTTTATTTTATGTGAAGAAGTCAGTCGATCTGTTACTGATAATGAGGAAGACAGAGAAGATGTATTTAACGAGTTATTAAGCCCGATGATTATTGGTGGATTTACAACCGTTACAGTTGCATCCGTTATTTTAACATCTATATTAATGAACTTTATTAAGTAATTGAGGAGGACATAGATATGATTATAAAAAACATCAATTTAATAGACGGTACTGGAAAAGACATTCAACGATGTGTTGATATAAAGATTGAAAATCATGTCATTTCTGAAATTGGTACTCATTTAAATGGCGACAATATAATAGAAGGAAATGGTCAATATCTATTACCAGGTATGATCGATAGTCACGTACATGTTATGTTGGAAATGGAACCTTTAGAGAGAAGATTGGCTACACCTTTTTCATATAACTTCTACAAAGCAATTGATCATTTAAAACGAACAGTTGATGCAGGTGTTACAACCGTTCGAGATGCTTTAGGCGCAGATTTAGGTTTAAAAGAAGCTGTGAATGATGGTTTAATACTCGGACCACGTTTACAAATAAGTGTTAACGCATTAACCATTACAGGGGGTCATGGGGACAGTTATACTAAATCTGGTATACAACTACCTATTTTGCAAGATGGCTATCCTGGTTTACCGAGTGGCATATGTGATGGTGTCAATGAAGTTCGTAAAAAAGCACGCGAAATGTTAAGAGCCGGTGCTGATGTATTAAAAGTACATGCAACTGGTGGCGTAACAAGTGCAACTGACCATCCAGATTATACGCAATTCTCATTAGAAGAATTAAAAGTCATTGTAGAAGAAGCTCAATTTAGAAATAATCGAAAAGTTATGGCACATGCTCAAGGTTTGCAAGGTGTTAAACAATGTATAGAAGCAGGCATTCATTCAATTGAGCATGGTATCTATTTAGATGATGAAGCTGTTCAATTAATGAAAGAAAAAGAAATGTACCTCGTACCTACATTACTCGCACCTCTTTCCGTTATAGAATTTGCCGAAGAATTAGGTATGAGTGAAAATTCTATTAAGAAATCTAAACAAGTCATGCAAGACCATATTGATAGCTTTAAAAAAGCACATCAAGCTGGCGTGAAAATAGCAATGGGTACTGATGCAGGTGTATTCAAACATGGAACTAATTTAAGAGAATTAGAGCTTATGGTTGAACACGGCATGACAGAAATGGAAGCCATTGTTTCGTCTACTAAGACAGCTGCTGAATGTTTAGGTTATGACGAAGACTTAGGTACAATTGAAGTAGGCAAAAAAGCAGACTTCATTTTACTAGATCAAAATCCTTTAGAAGATATCAAAGTATTAAAGGATCCAAATAAAATTAAAGTCGTTTCAATAGATGGCAAAATTGTCAAAGACATTAGATAATATCATAGTATTTAAAATGTATTCTAGAAATAGAAACATATGAAAACCCCCTAAAAGTTGTCACTTTTAGGGGGTTCATTTCTTACATATTACCGATTGATAAATATTTAGTTTCTAAATAAGGTTCGATACCTTCGATACCGCCTTCACGACCATATCCACTTTCTTTAAACCCTCCAAATGGCGCATGCGCTGCTGATGGCGCACCATCATTCCAACCTATCACACCGAAATCAAGCTTCTTATAAATATCAAATCCTGTACGATAGTCATTCGTGAAGAAATAAGCTGCTAAACCATATTCGGTATCATTGGCAACTTTAATAACCTCTTCTAAATCTTCATATGCCATGACTGCTGCGATTGGTCCGAATGTTTCTTCGTGCATCACTTTCATTTCAAGATTAGCTTGTCTAATAACGACTGGCTTTAAGAAATTTCCACCTAATTTTAATTGTTCTAATGGTAATGACAATTCTCCACCATTTTGAACAGCATCTTCAATTTGGTCAATGACTTTATCTACAGCTTGTTGATTAATGAGAGGTCCCATTTCAACGCCTTCTTCTAAGCCATTTCCTACATTTAATGCATTTACTTTTTCAGTTAAACGTTCTGTATAAGCTTCTTCTATATCTTGATGTACATAAATTCTATTTGCGCTTATACAAGTTTGACCTGAATTTCTAAATTTAGTCGCGATTGTTTGATCAACTGCTAATTCAATATCTGCATCTTTATGAACAATAACTGGTGCTAATCCACCTAATTCCATCGTGACATTTTTAACTGTATTTGCAGAATCTTTTATTAAATGTTTACCGACTGGTGTAGATCCTGTGAATGTTATTTTCTGTATAATTGGACTTTCAGTAAATATTCTACCTGCGTCTTTACCACTTAATACAACATATTGAATGGCATCTTCAGGGATACCCGCTTCATGTGCCAATTCAACCATTCTTATCGTCGTTAATGGTGTTTCTAAAGCTGGTTTACAAACAATTGTACAACCTGCAGCTAATGCTGGCGCCATTTTTCTCGCAATCATTGCTGCTGGGAAATTCCAAGGTGTAATTGCACCAACAACTCCTACAGGAAACGGATCAGTAATAATCTTTTTACCTTTTTGATTAGCAGGTATTGTCTTACCATAAATACGTTTTGCTTCTTCTTGATACCATTGAATGTAACTATTCGCATAGGCAACTTCGCCTAATGCTTCTTTATAAGGTTTACCGTTCTCTAATGTAATTAATTCCGCTAATTCTTCTTTATGTTCATCAATTAATTGATACCATTTTAATAAAAGAGATGAACGTTCATGTGCGTCTTTTTCGCGCCATGATTCATATGCAACTTGTGCTTTATCAATTTGTTGAATAGCTTCTTCTTCAGAAGTATAAGGAATCGACTTAACGATTTCATTCGTTGCTGGATTGTATACTTTTAGCTGTTTCAAATACTTCATCCCCTTTTGATTTTGTTAAATATAAGACTGCTGCTATGCCATACCATACGAATACGATAATCCATTCATGTGGCCAAATAAGTGATGAAGGCATTCCTGGTAAATAAATTGCGATAAATGCAATACTTAAAATAACAGCAATCCAACCGACTACTTTACCACTTTTAATACGATATGGTCTTTCTAAGTTAGGTTCACTTTTTCTTAATTTTAAAAATGCACAAGCAACTAAGAAATAACCTAATACAACACCGATGCCACCAGCATCAACAATCCATACTAATGCAGGACGACCTAATAATGGTGCAACAAATGCTAATACACCAAGGAATATAATACCGTGTGTTGGTGTTTTGTATTTAGGGTGAATGTATGCAAACCACTTAGGAATCATATTATTTTTCGCCATCGCATATAAAATACGACTACCACCGATAATAAATGCATTCCAACTTGTGATAATACCAGCAATTCCACCTAATACGAGTAATATACCAAATCCACTTGATCCAAATAAATTCACCATTGCATCTGCTGTAGCTAATTCACTTGTATTTAATTGACTCGGTGTTAAACCTGTTGCAACACCAAACACAATTAATAAATAGAAGATAACAGATGCTATGATAGAGATAACTAAAATACCACCAATTTTTTTAGAAGGTGCTTTTACTTCTTCAGCTATTTGTGGAATAACATCGAACCCTACAAATAGGAATGGAATCATGATTAGCACAGACATTGTTCCGCCTACACCACCATTAAATAATGGTTTAAGATGTGTAAAGTCACCATTGAATCCTGCACCAAAGAATAATAATAAACCGACACCTACAATAAATATTGTAAATACAGTCTGCATAACTGCAGCTGGTTTAACGCCAAAGTAGTTTAATGACGTTAATATAACACTACCTATAGAACCGATAAGTACCCAAGTTAAGTAAACATCCCATCCAGCTAAATTCCATAATAAACCAGAATGTTCAAATGGTATGACATAATCTATAACAGTTGGCAATGCGACTGCTTCAAATGTAATGACAGATACATAGCCAAATAACACTGACCAACCAGATATAAATGCTACACCTGGACTAAATGCTTTCTTAACGAAGACAAATCCGCCACCTGTTTCAGGAATTGCAGAGGCAAGCTCTGCATATGTTAATCCAATAAAAATTACTAATAATCCACCAATTACAAATGCGATAATACTACCTAGAAATCCTGCTTTTGAAATCCATTCTCCCGAAAGAACAACCCAGCCCCATCCAAGCATGGCGCCAATCGCGAGAAATAATACGTCTGCTATATTCATTGATTTATTAAATTGAGAATTCATAATTATACCCCATTTTTATTAGTCAAATTTCTTAAAGACTAGATTCTAAGATTGATAATCCTTTGTTTAATTCTTGATCTGTAATGACTAATGGTGCTAAAAATCTAATCACATTTCCGTTAATACCAGCTGATAATAATAATAAACCATTTTCATTTGCTGCTTTAACAATTTGTGACGTTTTAACTTTATCAGGTGATTGCGTTTCTGGATCAATAATTTCCATTGCAACCATTGCGCCTAATCTACGAATATCTCTTATAAATGAATGTTCTAATTTAAATGCTTCTAATCTTGATTGAATCGTTGCACCAAGTTGTTCAGCTTTAGCATTTAAGTTTTCTTCTTCAATAATTTCAATTACTTTTAATGCTGCTTCACATGCAAGTGGATTTCCTGCATATGTACCACCAATTTCGCCTGGATTTGGGCTGTCGATAATTTCACTACGTCCTACAACCCCACTTAATGGGAATCCTGCTGCTAGAGATTTTGATACAGTCATTAAATCTGGTATAACATCAAAATGCTCAATTGCAAATGTCTTACCAGTACGTGCAAAGCCTGTTTGAATTTCATCTGCAATAAATACGATGCCATGTTCTTCACAAATGTCTTTTAATGCATGAATAAATTTCTTATCTGGAATGATAAATCCACCTTCACCTTGTACTGGCTCAATCACAACACATGCCACTTCTGAAGGATCCACTGTTGCGATAAAGAAATTCTTCAAATCTTTAATGACTGAATCTATGTATGCCTCATCACTTAATCCTTCAGGTTTGTCTGCTAAATAAGGATATGGTGCTTGATATACTTCTGGTGCAAATGGGCCAAACCCAGATTTGTATGGTCTTACTTTACTTGTCATAGACATTGTTAAATTTGTTCTACCATGGAAGCCTCTAATAAATGATACAACTTGCTGTCTACCTGTATATTTTCTAGCGATTTTCACAGCGTTTTCTACTGCTTCTGCACCAGAATTTAGTAATACTGTTTTCTTTTTATGGTCACCTGGTGTAATTTCTGCTAATTTCTCTGCTAATTTAATATAACTTTCATACATAATCACATTGAAACCAGGTAAAATAAATCTTTCAAGCTCGTTTTTTAAATGTTCAGTTATTTTAGGATGTGAATGACCAACGTTTAACGTTCCGATTGCTCCTGCAAAGTCAATCCACTCTTTACCGTCTTTATCTGTAACTGTTGCCCCTTTTGCAAAATCAGCAATATGTGTATTACCATTACTGACACCTCTTGCTACATATTCGTTACGTAAAGATTCTAATTGTTCTTGAGTCTTACCCATCAAAATCCCTCCTATTGTTTATTTAGTACATATTAAAAAAAGATTGGTATAATGAAAAGTACCAGTTTTTAATTTTTAATAGTACCAGAGGGGCGAACTATATGACTCAAACTTACAAATATAGAGAAATTTATCTCAAATTAAAACAAGATATACTCTCTCAGAAATATAACAGTCACGAAAAATTACCATCTAAAAGACAACTTTCAATTGATCAAAATGTCAGTATTAACACTGTTAAGAATGCTTATGAACAACTTTTCGCTGAGGGTTATATTTACACAAAGGAAAGACAAGGTTACTTTGTTGAAGCATTAAATAAGTTAATCATTCAAGATCAACATATTACGCAACCTTTAAACAATAACCCAACTCAAATTAAATCTTCATATCGTTATTCTTTATCGCATATGACAACCGACATCTCACAATTTCCAATAGACTTATGGTCAAAATATGTGAAAGAAGCTTTTCACCTTTTCAAACATGAAATGTCAGAAATCCCTGTATATAAAGGTCCGCTTGAGCTAAGAAAATCAATAGCTCAATTGATTTCATACAAAAGAGGTGTCGTCTGTTACCCTGAACAAATCATTGTCGGATCAGGTACAGCGAACTTATTGAGCAGCTTATTCAAAGCATTTTCAAATAATCAAAAAATTGCTATCGAAAATCCTGGGTATTCACGAATGAGAAAGCTATTTATCGGCATGGGACAGGATGTCGTTAATATTCCACTCGACAACAAAGGGTTATCTGTTGAACATGTGAAACAGGCAAAGCCTGATTTTGTCGTGACAACACCTTCACATCAATTTCCAACAGGCACGATTATGCCAATTTCAAGAAGAATTGAATTACTCAACTGGGTAACTGAACATAATAAATATATTATAGAAGACGATTATGACAGTGAATATAAATATGGTACAGACAATATTCCTTCATTATATAGTTTAGATAAGAATGAACGTGTCATATATTTGGGTACATTCGCGAAGACATTAATGCCAAGTTTGAGAATAAGCTATATGGTCTTACCATATCCACTCTTATATAAATTCGATGCGATAACAGATACATCCATTACAGATTTAAGCTTAATAAATGCTTACGCGCTACATTTGTTTATTAAATCTGGAAACTATGAGAAGTATATTCGTAAGATGCATCATACTTATACTGAAAAGAGAGAGCTTTTTCTAAAAGTATTAAAAAAAGCATTTAAAGAAGACGTCTCAATTTACGACATGGAGGCAGGACTTCATTTTCTAATTAATATTAAGACAGATTTAAGGTATCAAGATATTGAACAGAAGGCGCATGACCACGATATAGAATTATATACGATTAGACGTTTCATGGCTGATGAACCTGAAAATACACCCTTTAAGACACTCATTATTGGGTTTGCGAAAATAAATCGAGAAGATATCGAACCTGCTATTTTAAAATTAAAAGACATTATTTATGAAAGTCATTGATAAACAAGACATAAAAAATACTTTCATAACCAACGCTTCTAAACAAGGTTGGTTATGAAAGTATGATTGTATTCTATTATATATACTATTTCTTATAATTGATTTGATAACTTGTGACACTATTAAATGTGTCGCCATTTCTTAAAATTGATGGTGCTGTTTCATTTAATAAATTAATATCATTAGGTAATGATTGCGTTTCTAATGTAAAGCCACTATGTACATTAATAGAGTCTTGATGATCATTCCAATCTACTTCGTTCAATGTAAAGATGACCACTTCATTCTGATCAGTCGTCATTTCAAGTTCCAATTCATCATTTGACACTTTGAAAGTGCCATCTTCTAATGTCACTGGATGATCAATACCATTAAATTGATTGATTTGTTGTAATCCACTTTCAAATATATCTTTAAAAGTTATACTATCTTTCCCAATTTCTACATTAATATTGTCTGTATCTAGAGATTCTACAATTTGATTATCCTTAAGCGGATAGAATTGAACGTTATGATGAAGTTGATGATTTTCAATAGATGCATTTGTATCATTCAAATTAAAATATACATGATTCATCGGATTCAATAAAGTATCTTCAGTACTCGTTGCTTCATATATAATTGTCCATTTCAAATTTGTTAAATCATATTGATGTGTTACGGTCATGTTAATATCACCTGGGAAATGATCAACTGAATGTTTCAATTCTACATGATATACAATGCGGACAATATCATCTTCATTAACAATGTCATAATCACACACTTGAGTATATAAACCATTAGAACCACCATGTAAATTATGAACACCATCATTTTGTTCAAGCTGATAGGACTCACCATTTAATACAAACTGACCATCTTCAATTCTGCCACCATATCTTGCAACGGTCGCACCAAAGAAATAAGGATTTTGCTCATAATATTCTATTAAATCATCGCTTTCAGTCGGACCAAGGATAACGGATCTACCATCAATTTTCCAATCGACAATCCGCAAACCAAAATTCGTAAATTGAATCTTTGAACGCTCATCATAGAGTGTAATCAAATCTATATTCTTCTCTTTATCTAAAGTCTCAATCTCAAATGACATTAGCCTCATCCTATTCTATAAAGTCTTCATGCAGTTAATTAAAGTTTAGCATATTGTTCCAATCAATTCTCATTTACTTGATCAAACGAATCAGCGTAAAAGTCATTTTTCATATTATTCGTTGGTAAAATTCTTAATTTAGCTTTCCCTACAATTTGTTCGTCGGTAATGAGTCCAACATCTTGGCGACTATCATTACTATTCAAACGATTATCACCGAGGACTAAATATTTACCTTCTGGAATTACTTTTTCACCATCAGAATTTTTTGTATCTGAAACATCAAAGTTTTCCGTTAAATACTCCGTGAATTTATGTTTCTTATTAAAATCTAAATAAGGTTCTGCAACTTTTTCGTGATTGATATATAATTGATCATTCTTATAACTGACAGTGTCACCAGGTACACCTATTAATCTCTTAATATAATCCTTTTCTTCATTCGCATGAAAAATAATCACATCACCTCTATCAATCGTACCAAGCGTTTTCGAAATTTTACTAACAATCAAATTGTCTTTATCATTAAACGTAGGATACATAGACTGTCCATGCACCTCATATCTACTAAATAAAAAAGTCGTAATAAGCCACGCCACAACAATAGCAACAACGATAGACGCAACCCATTCCATTAAATTCTTAACCACTATAACCCTCCTCAAACTCATATTAATCTTCAAAACTTAAATTGATTGGTTCATCTAATAAATTTCTCTCCATGGACATATTTGTAGAAGGTATATTTAGATCTACATTTGTAAATTTAATATTATCAATCCAAACTTTTCCAGAGCCATTTAATAAAATGCCCATAGAAATCACTTCACTTTGTTCGGGGATATCTAATACTACAGAGTAAATATTCCAACTATTTGTACCTTTAATTTGTCTATTCGACATATTATCGAATTGCAAAATATTTTCATATTTATCATCTACTCTCATCCACAAGCCAGTAGATTCAATAACTTTATCTGTTTTAATAAATGCTGATAATTTCATTCGTTTATTAAGATACTTCTTAGCATTGAACTGTTGCATCATAGTAGCAAAGCCATTATTTTTCTTATTATTTCTTGATTCTAACCTTGCTGAAACTTTCCCTTGATAAACAACTTCATCATCAATACTCATTACATAATCATCTGGATTACTACCACTTAGAAACCAACCATTAATATCATTTTTCATATTATATTTTCCTCCTTTTATTTTTACATCTTTCATTATTTTTCTGTATTGTCCAGGAGGTAATCCATAATATTTTTTAAATGCTCTAGTAAAAGCTTCTTGAGATTCAAATCGATAATACATAGCTATATCTATAATTTTATACTTTGAATTTAATAACATTTGAGCTGACTGAGTAATTCTTCTTTTCCTAATATAATTTGTAAATGAAACTCCAGTATATGCTAAGAATATTCTATGGAAATGATATTTTGAAAAGCCAGCAATATTCGTTATATCTTTAGTAGTTATATCTTCTTGTAAATTGTCTTCTATCCAGAATATAGTTTTTTGAATAATATCATCATATTTCAATATGAATCACCGCCTAAATATATGATAACAATTTAAATATATAAAAATTTGATTCATATTGCTAATATACTAAACGAATGATAATGTAATATATAATATTATATTCTATAAATATACTGAAAAGAGGCATTCTCATGAAAGTATCTTGGATATTGTGGTGGATATTAACAATCATTGAAGTCGGTGCATTTTTAACGTTCTCAATCTTTTTATGGTTTAGAGAAGTCGATGCCACTGGAGCTGTGCAAACAACAGAATTAAAATGGTTCTCTATAGGTATCATGGCAACACTTTTTATAATTCCATTCTTAACACAACTCGTATGGTTAATCGTCAATATCATCACTTCTAAAAAGTTAAAAGCTCAAAATATGTAAATATAAAATAACGATACACTCCGACACTTTTCACTTAAATAAGAGATAAAGTTATAGAGTGTATCGTTTATTTTTTAAAAGAGCCACCTCAATTTATGACCCTTTTTACTACTTTATATGCAGCAATTATAAAGAGAAATATTGAAACTCCCCATAATACAGCAGATAAGTTGGTTAAACTTCCTTCTAAATTAGTTGCGATAACTGGAAGTATACCTGCTATTAATATTAATAAAATAATTTGTTTCATAAAGATTCACCCTTTAGTACACTATTCTTTATTTTGGCCATCCTAAATAAATAGCAAAGATAATAAGAACCGCACCAACAACTATAGATCCTTTATAAATATTATGTTCTTTTCTACGTTTTATACCAACTACTACAATAACTAAACCTAATATAAATGAAAGTAACATTATATAAAAACCCATGTGACATACCTCTTTCGTTGATAATATTATTTTAAAGACTCAAAAACTTATGATATTCATAATATATTTCTTTACAATATAAATATAACATTTTATATATATTTATGGTAATCATATATATTAAAGAGATGAAAATGACTTCTGTTTTACCAGTAATTATATGAGATGGTATAATATGAAATGAATAATTTCACATAAATTATAGATAAAATATCAATGGAGGGTTAAACATGAAAGTAAAAGAATTACTTCAGAAAAGTTTCAACGATTTACTTGAGTTAGAATTAACAGGTTATAATATCGCAGTTGTACTCCTTGCGGTTGTTATCTTAAGCGTCCTAATCACACCTTTATTTGGAATTCCTGTCGGACTTTTAGGTGGCGCGTATTACTTGAAAAACTATAAATAATATTTAAAGCCCGTTTTGTTGAAAACGGGCTTTATTAATCAATTCCTTATATACTTGCTTGAATTAAACCTAGTCCAATTACAACAACAAGATAAATCACAGTCCATATTACTGCTGTCTTTCCTTTAAATCTACTTGTTGCATATAATACAACTCCAAATAAATATGCTGCTAATAATGTTGATAAATCAAATACACCAAGATAGTCATTACTTTGACTAAATACTGCCAAACTTGTAATAGAATGTTTAACTGGATCTAAACCTACAATTGCTATAATAGCTATAACGATGAGATTGAAGATTGTTGTAATTAATTTTACAAATGTTGCAGCTGCAAATAAACTTGAAGCTTTCACATCAGATTTCATAATTTTTGAGATAATAAGAAAAATTAGAAATGAAAAAGCAACGCCTATAATTGGTGCTAAAATACCACCTATGTATGCAAATACTGTAGTAAATGTAGACATTTGATCAATTTCTGTTTCACTTAATCCAGCTTCTTTTAAATCAGCAGTAAGATCATTTGTTATTGAAGTAATCCATATTGAAGCAACTGATAAAATAATGACCAAAATCATATTTAACAACCATTTAGGTCGTTCTCTATAGTTGTTTAAAGTTGGTGCAAATAATAAATTTGAATGTTTCATCACTATACTCCTTTGCTTTTTGTATAATTTAAGGTTAACATTCATAAATCATTAATAAAATAGTTAATTATATAATTAATATTCTTAAATTTTATAACCTTTATTTAATTTTTGCATAGAATATGATATTCATGTACTTCTTAAAGAACTATGGAAATTAAAGATTCATATAATCACTCAACATAAATAGACAAAATATACCAAATTATGCTATTATGTAAATGAAAAAGGCAACGTGCTGTAACACGTTGCCTGTGAGCCCGTTAAAAAGACGGTGGATTTTTGATTAGGTTAAAAATAACCATCTAAACCTCCAAAGTAAACCACTCCCGTCAAGGTGGACAACTTAAAAACAAAAACTTTAATTAAGATACGTTCCGATATTCATTTGGTGTTAATCCATCAAATTTTGGAACGTATCTTTTATTCATATAAAAATCTATATATTTGCTGATTCCTGTTTCAAGATCTTCATATGTACTGAATTGATTTCTATAGTAATATTCTGATTTCAACGTGCCCCAAAAAGCTTCTATCGGTTGGTTATCTAAACAACTTCCTGCATTTGACATGCTAATTTTCACATTATTTGTATCTAAATATTTCTTGTAATGCTTAGAAGTATATTGAAAACCTCGATCACTATGTATAACTGTATTAGATACATCGTTATTTTGTAAGGCTAATCTTAATGTGTCCATAACGAGTTTTAAATCATTACGTTTACTTACTTTATAAGCCACTATACTTAAATCGTACCGATCAATTATAGCGCTAATATACGCTTTTTGACCTTTTCCATAATTTAAATAACTAATATCAGTAAACCATTTTTGATTAGGCTTTTTAGCTTCAAAGTTTCTATTTAATATATTTTCAGCTGTAAAATGTGGTTTGACTCTAATCCAATTAGGACGCTTTTTCCTGATTTGTGCTTGTAAACCAAGAATTCTCATAATCCTTCTAATACATTTTATATTAATATTTAGATTACATTCTCTTCTTAAAGCATAGTGTATTCTTACCACACCGAAGGTTTCTTTTGATTCCTCAAATATACGTTTAATTTCTTTCGCAATTAACTTAGAACGTTTTTCATTATTAGAAACTTCTTTATTACACCACTTATAATAGCCACTACGGCTCACTTCTAGACGCTTAACATTTTGATACTATAATTTCGTTCTCTATTGAGCTCAAATATCATTTGATATAAATGTTCTTTATGACCTAGTGAAAATGATTGTTTCGATACTTGAACTCTTGCCACTTTTTTACGATCGCTTTATCCATTTCTAAGTATTCTATTCTTGTTTTTAACTTTTTGTTTTCTAATTTTATTAGTTCTATTTCTGATAATTCTTGCTGCTTGTTTTTCCCACGTTTATCTTTTAATCCATCTATACCATTCTCTTTATACTTCCTAACCCAGTTATATATTTGTTGGTAAGAAACACCATATTCCTCGGAAGCTTCTTGATAGTTATAATTTTTAGCTATAGTATTTTCAGTGATTTCAATACGTTCAGATAAAGTTGTTTTTCTCGATTTGCTCATAGTGGAAAAGCCTTTCCCTGTGTGCTTGTTAGATTTTCCTTTATTATAATTCTTTACCCAAAACTTTAAAACTGCTATAGAACTAATGTCATACTTTTTCACAACTTTATATGGTGGAATATTTTTCTCTAAAATATCTTCTATTGCCATTGCTTTTAGTTCAGAAGTATATTTAGTTCTTTTACCAAGCGGTTTTAGTCCTTCTTCACCATATGCTTTATATCTTCTTACCCATTCTTGTAATGTAGCACTAGAAACCCCATGGGTTTTTGCTGCACTGTATCTTGTTAGATTACCACCAATTATATCTTCTACTAATTTAATACGTTCTTCTAAAGGCATTTTATTTATAGTCATAAAAATACACTCCTCTAATATAGTCCACTTTTTATATTTAAAGTGTCTGCTTTTAGGGGAGTGTATCAAAGTTAGCGATGGTTATTTTTTTGTGCTTTTTTATGGATATTTTTAATTTTATGCTCTAAAACTCATGTTTGATTCCACTATTGTTTGTGAATTACATAAAAACTCATGAATAATTAATTACAAATTTAATATTCTTAAATCTCATAAGTATTATTTTTTATTGTTCCTAACTGTGATAACATTTCCCATGTGAGAATAAAAATATATAGGAGTGGAATAAGTTGAAGCGTAAATTATTTTGGATAATAGGGATTATCGTTATCATTTTGTTAGTTGTTGTTGCCCTTATTGTAAAACAAACGACAAATGACACAGACGATAAAAAAGACGGTTATGATACATATAAAGTTAAAAATGAATCTCCTTTAAGTATTTCTGGTAAGGCTGCACCTACAAAAATTAAAACTTATAACAATAATGATCAGTTAGGTGAATTTGTGAGTACAGTTGTTGAAGATGGTCAATCTGTTAAACAAGGTGATCAATTGATTAACTATAATGTGAATGATCAAAAACGCCAAGATTTACAAGATAAAGTAAATGCTGCACAAAACAAAGTGGATCAAGACTACCAAAATATTAATCAGCAACCGAACAATAATGATTTACAAAACACTTTATCTAAAGATTTAAATACATTAAATGATGCTAATAAACAATTATCGCAGTACGATCGTCAAGTGAACGAAAGTATGTATGCATCTTTTGATGGTAAAGTTGAAATGGAGAATGATACTGACGCTAACAGTGGTGAAGCGATATTAAAATTAGTTGCGAAAGAACCTCAAATCAAAACTTCTGTTTCAGAATTTGATATTAATAAAATTAAGGTTGGCGATGCAGTTAATGTAACTGTGAACAGTACTGGTGAAGAAGGTAAAGGGAAAGTGACAAAGATTTCTGAATTACCTACAAGTTATGATGATAGTAACCAAAGTGAATCGATGAATACTGCTGATCCAGAAAGTGAAACAACGCAGACATCTAATCCTGTTTCTAATAATCCAAGTGTTGGAAAAGGTAATTCTAAATACCAAGTAACGATTGGTAAATTAGACATTTCTGTTCGTAGTGGTTTCTCAACTGAAGGCGAGATTCCTTTAGATACGATTAAATTACCTAAGTCTGTATTAACAAAAGGTAACCATGTATTTGTTGTCGATAAAAATCATAAAGTTCATAAACGACATATTAATATTAAACGACAAAATGGTGAAATATATGTTGAGAAAGGACTTAAATCTGGAGATAAACTGATCATTTCACCTAAGAAAACATTAAATAATGGTGAAAAGGTTGAGATAGCATCATGATTAATTTAGTTAATGTGAATCGACACTTTAAAAACGGAGAAGAAACAAATCATATATTGAAAAATATTAATATATCTATTGATACAGGTGAATTTATCGCGATTATGGGCCCTTCAGGTTCTGGGAAAAGTACATTGATTAATATTTTAGGATTTATAGATAGAGGATACACAGGTGAATATCTGTTTGATAATGAGAATTATCAACAAGTTTCAGATAATAAACTTGCCTTTATTAGAAATAAAACAGTCGGTTTTGTCTTTCAAAATTTTAAATTGATACAAAATAATACGATTATGGAGAATGTTAGTATCCCCCTATTATATTCAGGTATGTCTTCAAAAGAACGTAAACAACGTGTTGAATCTGTCTTAAAAGACGTTGGAATAGCAGATAAAAAACATCTTGTACCGAATAAGTTATCGGGTGGTCAACAACAACGTGTTGCCATCGCGCGCTCGATTGTCAATAAACCTAAATTCATTATTGCTGATGAACCAACAGGTGCACTTGATTCTCAAACTTCTAAAGATATTATGGATTTATTTGTGCGACTTAATCGCGAACAAAATACAACCATGATTATCGTTACACATGATCGTAAAGTAGCTGAACAAGCTGATCGCGTGATACACATATTAGATGGCCGTGTTCAGCGAGAAGAGGTGATAGAATGAAGAACTTACCGAATATCATATCAGTCTCTCTCAAATCTATCATGAAGAATAAACGCCGTAACATCTTTACGATGATTGGTATTATTATCGGTATAGCTGCCGTCATTACTATTATGTCTTTAGGTAATGGATTTAAAAAGACGGCATCTGATGAATTTGCAGATACGGGTGCGAGTAAAGGACAAGCTATGATTAGCTTCATGCCTGAAAATATGGAAGGCTCTAAAGAAAATCCATTCGACAAACAAGATATTGATCTCGTCAAACAAATAGACGGTGTCACAGACGCTAAAATTATAGAAGATGACAGTCAAAGTTATGGGGCAAAAATGACCAATTCACAAAAGCAATCTGACATCAATATCTTTAAGAAAGACCATGTCGACAATGCATCTGAAGGTAAAGGATTCACGCAATCAGATAATGAATTGAAAGAAAAAGTCGTCACAATCGATCAAACGATCGCTAAAAAAGCGTTCAAAGGTGACGCGATTGGTAAGACGTTATTTATAGATGACCAAGGATTTAAAATTGTAGGAATCGTCAATAATCCTATGTATGAAAATACAGTGAATATGCCTAGCGAAACATTCAATCGATATATGGACGACTTAAGTCAGGAACTTCCACAGCTTGAATTAAAAGTAGATAACGATGATAACAAAAAAGAAATTGCTAATAAGGCAGCTAAGCTCTTAAATAAAAGAGGTTCAGGTATGAGCGAAGGTAGTTATCAGTATTCAGATATGGAAGAAATCATGAAAAGTATCACGCAAGTATTCGATGCGATTACGTACTTTGTTGCAGCAGTAGCAGGTATTTCATTATTCATTGCGGGTATAGGTGTGATGAACGTTATGTATATTTCAGTCGCTGAACGTACAGAAGAAATTGCGATAAGACGTGCTTTTGGAGCTAAAGGTCGAGACATTGAAATACAATTCTTAATAGAAAGTATCGTGCTATGTCTGATCGGTGGCATTATCGGATTAATCATAGGTATCTTGATTTCTAAACTTGTAGAAGCCGTTACGCCTGATATGGTTCAAAGTGTTGTGAGTCTAGGTTCTATTTTACTTGCTGTCGGCGTTTCAACATTAATTGGTATTGTATTTGGTTGGATACCGGCAAGGTCAGCATCTAAGAAAGAACTAATAGATATAATTAAATAGTTTAAATATAATTTAACCGCCACCTGAGTTGTCGTCCAACTCAGGTGGCGGTATTATTAGTTATACTTCAGTTAATGCATTATTAAAGTCTGCTATCATTTTGTGCCATGCTTCGTCAATACGTTCATCTAAACCAAATAGCCCGCTTCTTCCCAATATATAAATATCTGGATTGGCTTTTTGAATTTTACTAAATGTCTTCTTATTTGAAGAACCATCCATTTCAATTAAATATTTGTATTGATGTTCATCTCTTAACTTTCTTAATTCTACTATTTTATCTAATGTTTCATCGATAAATTTTTCTCCAGCAAACCCTGGATCAACGGTCATAATTGTAATCTTATCTAAATATTGAATATATGGTTTAATCACTTCAATGGGTGTTTCTGGATTTAATACGATTCCTACTTTTTTACCATGATCATGAATTTTATGAATCAATCGGTAAGCAACACCATTGATGACTTCTGCATGTATGCATATATAATCTGTATCTACTTTTAATAATTCATCCACCCAAAACGAAGGTTCTGTGACCATTAAATGCGCAGAAATAGGTACGTCAGAAATTTTCTTCACTTGTTCAATAAACCAAGGTGACAGTGTAATATTCGGGACATAGTGACCGTCCATAATATCTATATGATAAGATTCTACGTGCTGATTCAAAAATGTAATCTGCTCGCTAAATTTATCTAAGTCCATCGTCATTAATGATGGTGAAAACTTTACATTCTCCATGTGTTAAACCTCCATTAGTATACTTTAATATCGCCTAATTCTATATCATCTTCTTCGATTTCATCGACCATTTCTTCTGATTCATTTACAGGTTTCTTAAGTAGCACAAGTACTAGAGCTGTAACAATAACATTTGCAACGATAGCGATGACAAAACCTAATGGCTGAGACATTGTTGGAATTGCTAACATGCCACCAAACGGTACTTTCGAGTCAGCGTTCATCACCATTGAAATCGCGCCACCTACTGCTCCACCGATTCCTGTAGCAATAACACATCTAATAATGTCGTTTAAGACAATCGGTAAGACACCTTCTACAATTTCAATAATCCCCATTGGGAATGCTGTTTTTAATGTTTCTACTTCTACTTTTTTATAAATATTTTTACGCATTAATCTTCCAATCCAATATGCAAATGCGAATCCAATTGGCGTAGCTGTGTTAACGACAATCAATGCTGTTATAGGTTCATGAATACCTTGTGCTTGTAGTGTTAATACAAATGCAAATACTGTCTTATTAATTGGACCACCATAATCGACACTTGCTAATACTCCGATGATAATGCCATAAATTAATTTAGAAGTACCACTTAGAGATTGTAAATACTCCGTCAAAATATGCGTGAATTGTGTAATTGGTGCTCCGATTACATAGACCATAATGAGTCCACCTACAAGCGAAGCAATAAATGGAATTACAAGCATCGGCATTAAGCCTTTAGCCCAATTTGGCATTTTGATATATTTAATAATTAATACAACAAGATAACCTGCCAAGAAGCCACCTATTAATCCTCCGATAAAACCTGATCCAACTGCATTAGCTGTTAAACCAATAACAAGGCCAGGTGCTATACCCGGTTTATCAGCAATTGAATAAGCGATACCTGTTGCAATAACGACTGGTAACATGCCCAGTCCAGCACCACCTAATGTTGCTAGTACATCCCAGAATGAATAGCCAGTCTTCGTTAAATCTGTTGATGAATCTCCACCTAACGCCATCCCAATTGCAATCATGAATCCCGCTCCACATACAACTGGAATTAAATAAGATATTGCCGTAAGTAAATGACCTTTTATATTCAACTGATTAAAAAATGTTTTCACGTTATCTCCCCCTTTGTTAGTTAGATAATATTGCTACAACTTCTGTTTTATTTTTAGAATTTAATAATTGTTCAATCACTTCATCATTACTCAACTTTCTTGCGATTAATGATAAGAGTTTCAAATGTTCTTTAGAATTGTCGCTATCTTCACCAACTGCAAGTAAAATAACGACTTTCGCACCTGTATCATCTAAAGATGGCCACTCTACTTCATCTTTTAAGACGGCAATTGCAATACCAACTTTGTTAACGCTACTACTTTTCCCGTGTGGAATCGCCACAAAGTTACCTATACCTGTTACGCCTTCAGACTCTCTTTTATAAACCGCTTCTAAAAATGCTTCTGAATTGTCTATATATTGTTCTTTATCAAATAAATGAACGAGTGTTTCTAAAGTTTCTTCTCTATTATTTGTCTCAAGTTCTGTTAAGATTGTGTTCTCATCTAATACATCTATTAAATTCATATGGCATCTCCTTTATTGTTGTGAAATTTGTTCGATTTTTTCTATTAATTTATTTGGAGATTTTATTGCGACATCTGTCGGTATTTCGATGACTTTTTTACCTTCAAATCTTTCTTTAGCGCTTACCTTTACATCTACAGCAAGTAACACGATATCAGCTTGTTTAATATCTTCTGGTGACAATTCATTCTCAACACCTATTGTCCCTTGTGTTTCAATTTTGATATTATGACCTTTCTTTTCAGCTGCTTTTTCTAACTTTTCAGCTGCGATATATGTGTGTGCAATACCTACTGTACAAGCACAAATACTCACGATATTCATATTTCATTCCTCCAATTATAATAATGACTCTACAAAGTCTTCGTCTGCTAAATTCCTCATAAATGCTTGAACGTCTTGCAATACTGCTTGATCTTCTTGTGGTTTAAGATTTAACAAAATAATCAATTTCAATGACTGGTCATGCCAGTTCATAAGATTTGTCTCATTTTTTATTAAAAATATTTTAGTCTTTAAAATGTTCTCACTTTGAATATGTGGTAAAATCACTTCTGGAAAAATTTCAATATTCCCATGTTGTTCTCGCTCGTGTACTTCTTCAATAAAAACACTTTCAGACTGAATGTACTGATCTTTCTTTAACTGACTACCTATTTCTTCAATGACATCTTGATACATTGTGTTAGTTGTTTTAATTTCATAAAATAACGATTCATTCATTGTTATCACCTAACATTTCTATCATCTTTCGCAATTTAATTTGATCATTCTTATTAAACATTGCGCTGATGACTACGATTGGAATTTGCTTTACTTCAGGTATATGAACAGTTGAAATAATCAAATCGATTTTATGCAAGTCATCTTCTTGTAAATCAAAAGAAGATTTAACATCTACAATCTCAATTTCAGGTACATTTCTGTCTATTTTTGTTTTCAATAATTCAGAAGTACCTATGCCTGTAGTACAAGTAATCAGTGTTTGTATTTTCTTAGGATTTCTCTCAAGTTCTTTTGCAAAATACAATGTTAAAAAGCCTATTTCATCATCATTCATTTTTTTAATATGATATGTTTCAGAAATTTGATCTGAAATTTGTCGTATAACTGTAAAAACATGTGGATATTCAATTTTAATTTGTTCTATTAAAGCATTTCTGACATTTAACCCATGTTCAATTCGATTAAGCATTGGTTTAATATGTTTAAGAAGTTGCTGCTCTAAATCAATATTTTTAAATGAATGATTTAATTCCTGACTCGCACCATCTATCAATGCATTTGTTATATCGATGACTTCTTGTGAATATTGCATATCTTCTTGATTATGTTGAACATTTTGCGTTTCAAATCTGGAAGAAATAAGATATTCAAACAAATAAATCCGTTCATTTTCAGGTAATTGAGTATGAAGATAATGTTCAACATTGCCAATTACCATGTCATTCATTCTATAAAATGATTGATACTCATTTTTCAACTTTATCAATTCAGGTGTCTTTCTATCTTTGTCTTGTTTGATCACACCTCTTTTTCTAAAGCGCATGATTAAAATATATAAATGAGAGAAAATGTTCACATTATAAGGATAAGGAATAATCATATCTTTATAACTCTCAATCTTATTTATTTGTTCTTGCACAAAATGTGCATCTTTATCTTCATTTTGATCGATAACATTATATGCAGAAAAATTAGACAGTTGCCCATCTCCAATGAGTTCTAACAATGCATTTCGAATATCACTTTCATCACCATTTATAGATAAATGACGATTCTTTCTTTCTAAATTTAAATTAAAACGTTTTAACATTTCTTCAATTTTTTTCTCATCTGTGTTCAAAACACTCTCAGAAATATAATAACGTTCGATAATATTAAAGATAGATATCGATTTAGGGGAGATTAACAATAAATCTTTTGTCATCATATTTCGTCTTTCAATAGGAGAAAACAAATCATTTTGATGAAGTTGCCCCGTTTCATGCTGTTCAATATATTCTTTATCATCAATACGATAGCCCTTACCTTTTTCAGATATAATAAGAGGCTCTTTATAATAATCATTTATACGTTTAACAAGTCGATAAATCGTTTTAGTAGAAACATCTAGATGTTTCGCCAATCGATTCGAATCGACAAACGAATGCGCATTTAATAAGTAATGAATTAACTTCTCTTGATTATCACCTTCCATGACTTTTACAACCTCCCTGTAGCTTTATCATAAAACAAATATATGTAAGCGTTTTACTTTTGTTTGTCCATTACAATAGACATTAAAATATCATTCATTATAAACTATCGCGTTACTAAAGTAATGAATTAACCTCTTTTACAATTCTGCATTTGTAAAAAGACTGCATATAAATTAAAATTGCGCACAAAAAAACTCACTTTAGCAAAATTACTAAAATGAGTTTGAATTTAAAGTTCTATAAGTGTTTTGTTCGTTTGAAACTTCCCTTGCTCAAAAAATACTGGGACATCTTCGAATTTAATATGCTTAGTAAAATAGCTTTCTTTTATTTTACCTTGTCGAATTTGCTCAATTACGAAATCGAAATCATTTAATGTCGCATTTCTACTTCCCATAAGTGTTATTTCTTTAGCATGAAAATCTGGGTCTACAAATTCAATAGTGTCTTTAACTAAACCGACGTAGACTATTTTACCGCCATGATTAACATAATTGAATGCTTGTTCCATAGACTTCTTATTCCCAGTTGCATCAAACACAATTGTTGGATATTCATTATCATTTACTGAAAGTATGTCGTCAATAATGGAAGGACTAACCACTATTGTTTCATCACACTCAGACCATTCTTTACAAAATTCTAATCTTTCAGCACTAAGATCAACGACAATAACCTTTGCACCTTTTAATTTAGAGAAACGAGCAACACCTAAACCGATTGGACCAGCTCCAACAACCAATACTGTTTCACCTGATTGGACATCTGCTCTATTGACACCATGTGCACCAATACTTAAAGGTTCAATCATAGCAGACATATGAATCGGTAAATCGTTAACTTTAATCACATTTTGAGCTGGAACTGATAAATATTCTGTCATACCCCCATCTCTATGTACACCAATTACTTCTATGTTCTGGCAACAATTCGTCTTATTATTACGACAAGCTAAACATTTTCCACAATGGACATAAGGTATGATTGTAACTTTATCGTCTATCGAAATATCTTCAACATTTTTTCCAATCTCTTTAACGATCCCTGACAATTCATGTC
Source organism: Mammaliicoccus sp. L-M44 (assembly GCF_022386355.1). Taxonomy (NCBI): domain Bacteria; kingdom Bacillati; phylum Bacillota; class Bacilli; order Caryophanales; family Staphylococcaceae; genus Mammaliicoccus; species Mammaliicoccus sp. L-M44. The sequence goes on from NZ_JAJNIU010000004.1 coordinate 153,681, forward strand.
CTAATATTCTAGGATATTCAAAAAATGGCTGATTGCCACCATAGGCATGAATATCTGTTCCACATATTCCAATATGTTTTACATTAATTAATATATGGTCATCTTCTATGAAGCTTTGTTCTTTAGTTTCTTGAATAATCATTTTCCCAGGTTCTTCACAAACAATTGATTTCATATTATACACTTTCTTTCATTTTTATTTTGAATTAAAGTTCAATAGTTCCAAATGTTTACCAATATGATTTTTAAGCAATTCAGCATATTCATCTTCATATTTTTCTAAAACGGCATATATATCATCTTTAAAAATATAGTGACCATTATCATTTTTAACAGTCAGAAGTAACCCATATGAGACATGTAGGAGTTGTCTCGCATTATCATCTTCTAAATAAGATTTATATTGCGTTTCAGTTAATTGCTCAATTGGTTTTATATTCTCAATATTAGGCGTGATGTGATAATATTTTTGCGTTTCCGCAAAATGATCCAAAGCATATTGATGTATATTCCTATATAGATTCGGTTCATGTATGGCTATTAAGCGCACAGCTTCTAACCAGTTAGTACCTGCTGTTTTTATATGGAAACGTTTATGCGTCTTTTCACTTATTAAAGGAAATACAGAAAATTTATCACTACCTGAGTGAATACTTAATTTATATTTAAAATAATCTGCAATATTAGCATGTACTTCAAGTTCTTGTTCAAACTGAGCAATATCACCAATATAATCTATACCTTTTTGAAATTCTCCACAAAATCTTGGTGCTAAACTTGTCACTTGCACGTCTTGATCATATAATTCCTTTGATACGAAAAAGTGATCAAAAGGTGTTGTAATCGTCATTGTTTCATCAATAGAAATTTCAAAATCAATATCTCTATCTAAAGGTTCGATGTAAGTTTTGTATATATAAACCATGTATTCAATTGCTTTATGATAAACGACGACAACTTTCATAAGTTCGTGTTTATCAAACACTAAATCATTATGCTCGATTTGATAAGACTTACCTAGGTACTTATCTTCATAGTATTGCTTTATCTCTTGATTAAACGGTTGATAGGCATCTTCTACTTCATCATGATTGTCTAAATCAACATCATTTCTAATGTAATCAGAACAATCTAAAGTCAACATCGAAATACCAAGCTCTAATTCATGTTTAATATCACTTTCTTCTTTAAGATGATCACCATCAGCACCATAACCATCTGTATAACCTTCTTGTATAACACTGTATGCTGCTGAATCGATAACATCTTCCATTTTTCTATTTGTTAAATCTAATTCCCTAATACTTTGCTGTGCAAAAACTGGTCTCATTTTAGAAGTTCGTACAGCTTCAACATGTCCAGGTGTCGCAAGACCTAATCTATCGCCTAAACCTATCGTTGTTTCATTCTGACCAAATGCTCTCGGTTTTGTAAAATCAAAATATTCGTTTAACACTAATCTATTTTCATGAGTTAATGGGCACAATTTTGCATCATTACCATATTCTTCACCATTAAGGTCTTGAAATAAATGATCATTACCAACTGCTAATAAATACTTTTCATTTTCAGCTTTAATAATGATAATACTTGTATCTTTTTCTTTGAATAGAGATTTTTCATACACTTTTATGATTTCTGATTCAGGTAATTCATCTTTTTTCACAGAAGAAATAATCTGTTGTAATCCTTCCATTATTTCACCCATCCTTTACTCGATTTTATACACCTTCAGGTTTTGCAATTGGTTTAACAAAGAATATAACGGCTATAGAAGCTATCACTGCTAATCCACCTGCAAGTAAAAAGGCAGCTGTATATGTTCCAGTTGTTTGAATAATATAACCTGTAATAGTTGGACCAACAATACCAGCAGTATTTGCTAATAAATGCATAAAGCCACCAACAGATCCAACATTATTACTATCTACAACATCTTGTACAATTGCCCAATATATTGCGCCTGTTAAATACAAGAATAAAACAGATAAGGCAACTAACGTTACAGCGCCAGCTGTTGTTGTGACTATTCCTGAAATACCGATACACACAGCTGAAAGGAATAAACAAATAACCAGAACAACTTTTCTAGAGAAAAGCACACCTTTTTGAACAGTATGTTTATAAACAAAGTCTGAAACGATACCACTCATTGCTAGACCTAAAAATCCTAAAACCCATGGTATAACAGTAATTAAACTCATGTTTTCAATACTTAAGTTACGAGCATCAACTAAATAACTTGGGAACCATGTTAAGAAGAAGAATAAAATATAGTTATAAGCAAAGAAAGCGAATGCCGTAAAGAGCACAGTAGGATTCTTTAAATAATATCCCAATTTAAATGTAGTAACTGGTGCTATATCTGCTTTTTCATCAATTTTAGTTTCTTCAATATAATCTGGTTTTTCTTTCGCAAAGAACCACCAAGATATAGCCCAAATTATACCAATGACCATAATAGCTATGAAAGATACTCTCCAACCTAAATGTAAAGCGATATACCCTACTATTGGACCTGAAATAGCACCGCCAAGAGGAGTACCACTATTTGCTAGTCCTACAGCTGTTGCACGTTTTGAAGGTGGATACCAGTTATTAACCATCTTATTAATGGTTGCGCTTAATGGACCTTCACCCATACCGAACAATATTCGGACAATAAACAAACTTACAAATCCGACTACTAAAACGATCGCACCACTAAATAGTGACCAAACAATCATTGCAACAAACAATGTGATTTTTGCACCAAATTTATCAGAAGCTACACCGCCAACAAAGTTGAATATTGCATAACCAATTGAAAAACTACTAAAAATAATACCCATTTGACCTGGTGTTAATTTTAAATCCTCTTGTATAAACGGTGCTGCTACTGAAAGTGCAGAACGATCTAAATAATTAATAACACCCGCTAAAAATAGAAATATTAAAATAATCTTGCCATTCCTACCTATTTTTCCCATGCTCGAATCCCCTTTGTATGTTTATTAAACGCCTGAGTATGCCATAAACCCGCCATCGACTGGTACAGTAATGCCATTTACAAATGATGAATAATCTTTATCTAATAACCATAAAATCGTACCGATAAGTGCTTCTGGTTTCCCAAATTCTCCAAGAGGTGTTTGACTTAATATTTTTTCTGAACGTGCCGTCAGACTTCCGTCTTCGTTTAATAATAAGTCTCTATTTTGTTCTGTTAAGAAAAATCCTGGCGCAATCGCATTAACTCTAATATCTTCCTCTGCAAAATAAACAGCCAACCACTGCGTAAAGTTATTAATAGCAGCTTTTGCAGCACTATATGCTGGCACTTTAGTCATTGGTGCGTAACTGCTCATAGAAGAGAAATTAATAATACTTGCATGCTCTGACTTCAGTAATTCTTTACCGAATACTTTGGCAGCAACAAATGAACCAATAAAGTTATTATTAAATACATGTTCAAATCCACTTTGTTCTAAATCAAAAAAGTTCTTTTTATCTTCAGCATTATATGACTCTGAATCTGTAATAGCGTCAGGATTATTACCACCTGCACCATTAATTAAATAGTCAATTTTTCCAAATGCTTCTAAAATTTCGTCTTTAGCTTTCGTTAGCGATTCTTCATTCGTAACATCAACTGAATAGTTACGAGCAATACCACCTTCAGCTTCTATTTCTTGAACAACTTCTACACCTTTATCATAAGTACGATTTAAAATGGCGATTTGCATGCCTTGTTTGCCTAATTCTTTCGCAATTGTTCTACAAAGCACTCCGCTTCCACCTGTAATTACAACAACTTTATCTTTTAAACTTTCATGTTTACTAAACATTTTTACCAGACTCCTTTTCAAGTTGATATGCATCCCATAATCCATTTAAGTACATAATGCCTAATGCTCTATCATATAATCCGTATCCTGGACGACATTCTTCATTCCATAAATGTCTACCGTGATCTGGTCGAATGTATCCTTTATAATCTGCATCTGATAAATGTTTCATAATTTGTGCAATATCAATATTACCGTCTTCTGTAAAATGAGAAGTCTCTACAAAACTGCCATTTTCGGAGATACGAACATTTCTAATATGCATAAATGGTGCATGCTCATGGTATTTCAAAGCAATTTCTGCCATATCATTATCTTTACTAGCACCCATAGAGCCCGTACATAACGTAATCGCATTATTTGGACTATTATTGATTTCAAACATTCTCTCGTAACTATCTGCACCAGTTATAATTCTTGGTAAGTTGAAAATAGAATATGGTGGATCATCTGGGTGAATTGCCATTTTAATGCCACAACGTTCTGCAGTTGGAATGATTGCGTTTATAAAGTATGCAAAGTTTTCCCATAATTTTTCTTCATCTATGTCTTTATAAGCTTCAAATAGTTCTGAAATTTGATCTAATTTTTCTGGTTCCCAACCTGGCATTGTTAGATTTTTACTCGCACTTGAAACAGTTTCTATTAATTCTTTCGGATCTAAATTTTTAACTTTTTCATAATCAAAGTATAGTGCTGTAGAACCATCTTCTAATGGATGGAACATATCTGTTCTAGTCCAATCAAATATTGGCATGAAGTTATAACAAATAACTTCCACACCATATTCAGCTAAATTCTCAATTGTTTGTTTATAATTTTCGATTAATTCATCACGTTCACTATTACCTAATTTAATAGATTCATGAACATTCACACTTTCAACAACTTTTGCATTAAATCCATGTGATTCAATATATTCAACTTCTTCTTTAATTTCTTCTTTTTCCCAAACAGCACCAACTGGCTTTTCATGAAGTGCCCATACAATCCCAGTTGTATTAGGTATTTGTTTAATATCTTCTAATGTAATTGTGTCATTGTTTCTTCCGTACCAACGAAATGTCATTTCCATTTTATCCATCTCCTAATTGAAATTAATAATAGCCTTCTTAACTTGTTCTGGATGTTCATCTATATATTGAAACGCTTCTTTTGCTTCATTTAAATCAAATTGATGTGTTACTAAATCAAAATCATCAAATTTACCTTTTTCAATATTCTCTATTACTTCTGCAAACTTATAAGTTTGTAATCTTGAACCAACAATAGTCAGTTCATTTTTTGTAATTGGCATTTGTGAAATGTTAGCTGGTCTTTCATCAAATCCTAATACGACCACTCTCCCTGCTGCAGACGTTACTTGAACACTTGTTTCAAATGTTTGAGGCATACAAACTGCATCTATCGATACATTGACGCCTTCGCCATTCGTAATGGATCTGACTTCTTCAAGTAAATCTTTCTCAGCCACATTAATGGAAATATCTGCACCTTGTTGTTTTGCATAATCCAATCTTGATTGATCTAAATCTGAAATGATTACTTTTACATCTTTCAATTTAGCGTATCGTAATATGCATAATCCAATAGGGCCAGCCCCTTGTATAAGTAGAGTATCTCCATCTTGAAGATCGCCTCTACTAGTTGCTTGAGCACCAATTGTAAGTGGTTCAATCAGAACGCTCTTTTCAAATGGAATATCTTTATTTACTTTATGAAGTTGCTTCTCATTAATAGCGAAGTACTCTCTCATACCACCATCTTCATGCACACCGAAAACGACTAACTTCTCACATACATTTGGTCTACCTTGCTTACATGCATAACATTCTCCACAAGGTCTAATAGGTTCAACGACCACGTGATCGCCTACTTGTAATTCAGACTCTCCATAAACCTCATCTACAATGCCTACTACTTCATGTCCAACCACTCTAGGAATAGTTGCTAATGGGTTAGTTCCATGTAAAATATGTCTATCTGAACCACATATGCCCACTTTTTTAGTTTTTATTAAAATATTTTGTTCTTCGTTTATCTTAGGTTTATCTAATGTTTCTACAACAAGTTCATTTTTTCCGATTACTCTAGCTGCTTTCATGTATACACACTCTTTTCTATCTATTTATAAGTTCTTTACCACTCAAGAAACTTTCTACTTGTTCTAAATATGGCAATCCTTCGTTATCGCCTATTACTTCTGTAACCATTCCACCAACTGCATTTGCGAATCTTACGCGTTCTTTTGCTGTATATTCTTTACTTAAAGCGAACAAGTATCCGCTTGAAAAGCCATCTCCAGCGCCTACTGTATCGATTGGACTTACTGGAAAGACTTCTGTTTCAAATTGTTCTTCATTGCTTACAAATTGTGTTGGTAAATGTCCACCTTTGACAATGATTTCTTGTAAGCCTTGTTCTTTTAATAAATCTTCAATATTTTCAAATGGTGTCGCTATTTTAAGAATTTCTAGTTCTTCATCGCTTGTTAACAGAATATCTGTATAAGGCAATAACGCGCCTAGACTTTCACTTGCTGTTTCTTTAGACCAAGTTTTTAGTCTAATATTTGGATCTAAAGTTACAGTTGTATTTGCTTTTTGTGCTTTTTTTATCATTGATTGAATCAGTTCGATTTTATGGTGCAATAATGCGACAAACACACCACTGACGTGGAAATAATCAATATCATCAAAGTTAATATGTGCGACATCTTCTTCTGTTAAGTCTTTAATGGGTGCATTGTCTCGATAATAAAATGAAGCACCGCTTCCATCTGCATTGATTTGTTTAAAATAAACGGACGTGTTTTTTCCTGATACTTGTTCGATATGCTCTGTATCAATACCTTCTCCACGTAAATTATTGATAATATGTTGACCAAATTCATCTTTACCAACTTTTGAATAAAAAGTTGTTTCTAACCCTAATCTACTCGCACCAATTGCTACATTTAATTCCGCGCCTCCAATTGTTCTTTGGAATGTATGATTAAATTTCAAAGGTCCTTTATTACTAGGATTCATGGCTATCATGGAATCACCTATTGTGAAAAGCCTCATTTCTACCACTCACTTTCATCGATTTCTAACAGCTTCTACATACTTTTGAGCTTTTTCTGAAATAACTTCATAATTATTTCCTGTAAATTCTTTCGTTAAGTCGCCACCAATACCTACAGCAAATGAACCTTTTTCAATCCAATCAGATACGTTATCTAAATTCACGCCTCCGGAAGGCATCAGTTCTACGTTAGGTACTGGACCTTTAATATCTTTAATAAATCCGGCACCTAATTGTCCTCCTGGGAACAGTTTAATTAAATCAGAGCCATAGCGTAACGCTTCTATAATTTCTGTTGCACTACTACAACCTGGTAAGTATGGAATAGAATATACATTACATAATTTAGATATATTGGTGTCTAAATGCGGACTTACAATATATTGCGCCCCTTTATTAATCGCAATTTGTGCAGTAGCAGCATCTAACACTGTACCTGCACCAAGAACGATATCATCACCATATTGTTTATGTACTTGATTAATCACTTCTTCAGCATTCGGTACAGTAAACGTAATTTCTATATTTTTAAATCCACCTTTAATGATTTCATCCACAATTTTCTTTGTTTCATCCTCGTCATTCCCTCTAACAACTGCAACGAGGTAATTTTCATGTAACTGGTTTAAAATTTTATACTTTTTCAAAATAGCCCTCCGTTCCACATTATGATACAATGTATTGTATAGTAATATTTAGTATTATTATAACGTTTGTGAAAACGTTGTCAATTATTTATTTTCATCTATGTTACTTAATTCATAGAATAATTTATGCTATATTTTTATCAAAGAGGTGATGATTATGGCTTCTAACGTTCAATCCATTGACCGCGCATTAAGCATTTTAGAAATCATATCTGAAAAAGAACAAATATCATTAAAAGACTTAGTAGATGAAACTCAATTATCTAAAGCAACTGTACATAGACTTGTTAATTCATTGATTAGCAATGGCTACGTTCAACAAAACGCATTGACCAATCAATATGAAATAACTTTTAAAATGTTCCAACTTGGGAATAAACGTGTACAAAATATTGATTTTTTAAATGTAGCTAAAAGTATGATTAGTCAGCTGATGACAACAGTTGGGGAAACATGTCATTTAGTAGTGGAAGACAATAACGAAGTGGTATATATTGATAAATTTATACCAAGTAATAACAATCGATCGATGGCATCAAAAATTGGGAAACGAGCACCAATGTATTGCACAGCAGTAGGTAAATCTATCCTTTCGACGTATGAGAATGAAAGAATCCAAGAAATATGGAATCAATCGAACATTGTTAAACTAACCGAAAATACAATCACAGACTATGATCAATTCATCGATGAAATAGCAGTCATCCGGGAACAAGGTTATTCCGTTGATAACGAAGAAAACGAAAAAGGCATATATTGCGTAAGTACATACTTCGTAAACTATCGAAACGAAGTCCAAGGCGCTATCAGCCTTTCATTCCCTACAACAGAATTAGATAAGAAAGAGTTCTTTGTAGATGAATTAAAAACATGTGCTAACAAAATTTCTAGATTACTTGGGTATCATTAAGAGAATAAGTAATTTTAGAGAGTGGGTGGCGCACGATATCTCTCAGCCTTCGTGCATTATGATGAATGATTTATAAGGGGGCTTTTACATGTATGTACCAAAATATTATCAAATGAAGGATTATGGAAAAATCAAAGATTTTATGATGCATAATAATTTTGTAACCATCATTACTTATGACGAATTAAAACCTCTTGCTACACATTTACCGGTTAATATTGAAGAAAAAGATAATACCTTATATGTGTCAGGCCATTTTGCAAATGCTAATAAACAATGGCAAACAATCGAATCAAACGAACATATCCTTATCATATTCCATGGTCCTCATGCTTATATTTCTTCTACATGGTATGAAAAAGAAGATGTTCCAACTTGGGATTACCAAAGTATACATGCGTATGGTAAAGGGCATTTGTTAAGTGAGTCAGAGTTAGTAGATGATTTGACGATCCTTTTAAATAAATATGAAAGTCATCGACAAAATGGTGCAACTTGGAACAATTTATCAGATCAAACGAAAAAACAAGTTAAAGGTATTGTAGGTTTTAAAATGGAAATTGAAGAAATTGATGCTGCTTATAAACTAAGCCAGAATCGTAGTGACATTGATAAAAAGAATATTGTTTCGGAACTTAATAAAAGTGAAAATCCTGTAGATACAGTATTGGCCAAAGAAATTGAAGATAATAAATAAATGTTGTTACATAAGGGAGCGGGACAGAAATCTAATTTGTATAAAAAGATTTCGTAGTCCCGCCCCGGCAAGGATGACTAGAGTTGAAAAAAGCTTGTTAAAAGCGCATTTTCAATTCAGTCAGCTACTGCCAAGATGTTTAAAGAGACTGAGACATTATATTATGTCCCAGTCTCTTTATGTATTTATCTAAACTTATAGTTCTTAATTTCATTTACGATCGTATTATATTTATTTGTCTTGTATCTTGATTTGTTAGACACTATAAAGAAATTACGATTTAAATCTAGGTCGTTTGTGACGATATAATCTTCATCAAATGATTTTATAGAGAAATTGGATAATATCGTAAAGCCCATGTTTTGTTTAACGAGTTCTAAAATTAATTGGTTATCATTAATGACGACTTTACGAGATGTTAAATTCAATTGCTGTAATAGCATATCTTGATAATATCTTATACCCGATCCTGTTTCTCTAACGTAACATCTTAATTGATTTAAATTTTGGTTTGTTTGTTTATTTTTCACGAGTAATAGTTTATCTCTCGTTAGGACTTCACTATTGATTTTGTCGTCCAGTACTGGCTTTTCGATAATGCCTAGATCAAGTGAGTAATCTTTCAACTTATTTAATATATCAGCTGAGTTATAGACATATATATGAATATTTAATTTTGGATATTTTGTTTGTAGATAGATTGTTAAGTCTAGTAACATCGATTGACCGAAAGTGTGACTCGTTCCTATGACAAACTTCCCTTTCACATCTTCTTTATGCTGATTAATTTTTGTTTGCAATTGCTCATCTAATATTGCTAATTGGCATGCATAGTTATATAACTCTCTTCCCTCTTCTGTCAAAATAATATGCTTTCTTGTATTTTCAAAAATCTTAATTTGATATTTTTCTTCAAGTGTTTTGATATCTCTACTTATTGATGGCTGTGATTTATATAACTTTTCGGCAGCATTCGTAAAGCCCTCTTCTTCTACAATAACTTTTAAGATTTGTAATTTATCTTCCATTACAACCACCTCATATCATTTTTGTTATATTATATATTTAAAAATAGCATTTCACAAATATTCATCTTGCACTTAAACTTACGTTGAGGTGAACATTATGGGGGAGAAATTTAATAAACGTTTTTTACTCGGTATTGGATTTACGTTTTTAGTTGCTATTGTCAGTATACTTTTATCGTATTTACCGGTATTTAACAAAGTTGGTGCACTCGCAATTGCGATTATTACAGCTATTTTATATAGACATTTCAGGGGATATCCTACGCAAATCGAATCGGGGATTGCATTTTCATCAAAAAAATTATTAAGATTTGCGATTATTCTATACGGGCTTAAATTAAATTTGTGGACGATTATTCACCAAGGTAGCACATTATTATTACTAGATGTTGGTGTCGTCGCTTTTGCGATATTGTTTATTTTGTTTTTAAATAAAATCATTAAAGGAGATAACAATTTAGTCTTGTTATTAGGTGTTGGAACTGGTGTTTGTGGTGCAGCTGCAATTGCCGCAATATCACCTATTCTTAAATCTAAAGACAGTGATGTTGGGATTAGTGTAGGTTTAGTGGCCATAATGGGTACAATATTCTCTTTAACTTACACGCTATTATTCGCTATTTTTCCAATGAATGCTGAATTTTATGGTATTTGGTCAGGTTCAAGCTTACATGAAATTGCACACGTTATTTTAGCAGCAGATGCCGGAGGACAGTCATCATTAGGCATTGGCTTATTAACAAAGTTAGGTAGAGTATTTCTATTAATACCATTAAGTATTATTTTCTTAATTATCGTTAATAGAAAGAGATCACATAAAGTGTCACAAAAAATAGACTTTCCGTACTTTTTAATTGGATTTTTAATTATGAGCGCTGTGAATACGTTCATTCCTATTCCTGAATCAATAGTAAATGTAATCAGTACATTTACAACACTCATCTTAATTATGGCAATGGTCGGTATCGGTTTAAATGTATCTTTCAGTGACTTAAAAACGAAAGCATTCAAACCAATGATAGCAATGCTTATAACGTCAATCGTGTTATCAGTAATCACATTTATTGTCGTTGGATTTTTATAATAGAAATATCAGGGTATAACATAGTGATGATTCAATTTTGAGAAAGATTGTGATTAAATGCTGTTATACCTTAAATTATATTTAATACTCATAATTTCCATGTTCAATTATTTATTGATACCAACTGATGTCCCTGCAACCTATAAAGATACATTTACTAAAGCAACACATCATGATTATCAAGAAGCTTTTAAATTAGGTTCACAAATTCCAAATGAGCAACTTAAAATCAAACCATTTCATTCAAACGACAAAACTATCAGTCAAGCTGTTGGTAAAGTTACATCTGATGAAACAGGCAAGTCAGGAAATGGCGCAACAGGGTTTGTCGTCGATGATCATACAGTTATCACAGCTTCACATGTCGCAAGTGATGATGACGGAAATAAGGAAAAGAAACAATTTTATTTCTTTCCAGCTAAATCTAATCAATATACACCGATGAAATTCAAGATTAAGCAATTTTATAAATCAAACGAAAGAGATGTCGCAGTACTCATTACTGAAAAATCATTAACACCTAAAATTAAACCTTTAACTATAGCATCCGAACGTGAAATTCAAAAATTGAAACCTAAATCAGCATTATTTATGGCAGGTTATCCAAATGAAGAACCATATGACGGTCAATATATGTATCAATCAAAAGGATTCTATCTTAAACCAACTCAAGACTATATCGAATATATCGGACACATGCATCGAACTATAGGATTTTCAGGATCTCCAGTATTTAATCAAGACAACCATGTCATAGGTATACATGCACATGGCATTCGTCCAACTGAAAAAGTCAAAAACCCATCAACTAGAGACATATACACAGGCGGACCACTCATTACTAGTAAGACAAAAGCATTTATAGAAGAACATAAAAAATAAAGCTGGGATACAAAATCCTAGCTTTAAAGTATCTATTTATATAGATATTTAAGACATACAAACGTCTGGGACAGAAATGTTCTAGACTTTTTTCATTTTTAGAAATAAGAAGCTGAATATTGCAAGTGGAGCGTGACTAGCAATGTTGAGAGGCTGAATATTGCAAGCGGGGCTCGACAAGCAATGTTGAGAACCTCGTATTTATCAAGACTGGTGAAACAAGCAACATAGAACCTCTGTATGTTGCAAGACAGCCTAAACAAGCAACATAGAACCTCACGTTTAGATTGATTTTTCAATTAAAAAAAGACTGGGACACAAAGTAATGTCTCAGTCTCTTTTAATATTTCTATGTAGTATTAATTTTTATATCTGCGCTACAACGCCGATTATTTATTAACATTATTATACCAATTTATGTCAAATTAGACAATATTTATTTAACTATTAAATTCGTACTATTTAATATAATCGTCTGTCAGAAAAAGCTCTTTCTCGATTTTTATCTATTAACCATTGATATTTGATCATTTAAGTTCATATAAGAATATCAACAACACTATTGGTGATATTCCATTACTATATTTCACAAGCTATGTATCAGGTGCAGGTATTTCACTTATTAAACATTGGATACAAGACGAAAATAGAATCGATAAATCTCATTTAATCAAACATTTCACAACAATCGTCAATAATGGTCCCGTCCCATTAATGGAAAAAGAACAGTTCCCAAAATAATTTTAGGAACTCTTCTAAGTTTTTTATGATTGATTTGAAAACAATTGATCATCTTTAGGTTGGTTTTCTAAGTAGATAATTTTGCCGTTTGCATCTAATCTTGCGATATCTTTGCCTTCTTGTGTATAAACACCTGTTTCATATCGATTACCACAAATTGCCCAATCTGTTTCGTAACTACCGTCTTCGTTTTGCGTCCAACCGTTGTGCATATGTTTTAAATCTTTATTTGTTGTATAAACACTTTTAACAAACTGCTTCCAAGCTTCTTTACCTTTAAAAGTCTTCTTATTTAGTACAAATTCTATATCATCATGAAATAGTTCATTTAATTTATGAAAACTTTCTTCACTGTATCTTGCTTCATCAAATAAGATAAAGTATTCATCTAATATGTTCATTATATTCACCTTCTTTTCTTCAAGTGATTATACCGTTCACTTTACAAAAGAGAAATCATAATGCTCATTAATTTATAAACCAGCTTGTTTGCACATTTGGTCCTAGTACATTTGCATCGACATTTTGATCAAGTTCTGATGAATAGTAACTATCTGTGTATTGCCATAATACATGTTCTCTTTCAGGTTGTGTTTCTTGATATGAGGCTAACCAATAACCATCATAAGAGCCGACAGCATTTGCTGTATGATTAACCATAAAGTCTTCATAAGAATATAGTAATACTTTCTTATCGCCTGAATACTTCCTCATTTCATTTAACCAAGCGAGTGTACTTGCATTCGTATCTCCTGAAGCAACTGATTCTTCCTCATAATCATTGATATAGAAACTTGCATTAGGTGCTCTATTATATAGCGATTTCGCTTCTGTTCTTGCTTCACTTGCATTTTCATACATACTATATGTATATACACCATACTTCATATTATTGGCAGAAAGTAATTTTGAATTTGTATCAAATGTTGCATCTTTATAGTCTGAACCATACTGTGCTCTTAAAATAATAAAGTCATAATTGGCTTTAAGCTTTTTAACTTGAGCTGCAGTTAATTCACCTTGCCATTCTGATAAATCAAGTATCGAATCATCTTTAGCTACTGTCGAAGATTCCTCTATTTCTTGTTTATTTCTAAAAGTATTTTGATTTTCATTTTCTATGTATTTCTTATAACCATGACCCATCGTACCTTCTTCTTGGGCCGCTTCTACTTCTTCAGATGATACATTGATGATTAACATTATCGTCACAACTGTTATCATCATTTTTAGAAATCTTCTAGACATTTAAATACTCCTTTGACTTTGATGTATATTTTATTAAACTTTATCTATTACAGGTTTTCCATTCTCATCTAACAATGGTGTTAAACCACTACCTGTACCTACCCAAGCATTGATATAGTTGACGCCTGTTTCACGATCAACAAGAATCGAAATGCGACCTAATCCTTTAACATTATCTACCTATTTAACATAAAATCGATTATTATCTTTTGAATCATTATCTTTATTACCAAACATATTTTTTCCTCCTGTTCTCATATAATGGTATAATATTTGCCATTATAATTAAATGATAGGAGCTAAATTTCATGAAAATCATCACAACTTTTGATGAATTAAATAAACAGATTGATGCACATACATTCACACTAATCTATGTATCTAGCGAGAATTGTTCGGTATGTAAAGCAGATCATCCAATCGTACAAAAAATGGTGGAAGACTATGACATTCCAGCATACGAAATTGTTGCTAATCAAATGCCAGAAGCAGTCGGACAATTAAATTTATTCACTTCACCTGTCGTATTACTTTATTACAACCAAAAAGAAGTTCACCGACAAGCCCGTATAATAGACTTTGATGAACTTCAATATCGTATAGAACAATTTAACAATCTATAGCATTATTCAACAATCGTATAGAAATCAATTCTCGTTACAGTACCTGTTTCATCAGAAGTGAAGGCAATTTTATAACCATTTAAACTCCAAGAATATTGACCTTCAACACTTCTCGGACTACCTGATTTACTGAAATCTGTACCGTAAGAATCAACAACATCATCTATCGATAAATTAAATTGATTTGCATTTGTCGGTTGTGCATTAGCATCTAAACCGTAGTTACTATATACATTTAAATTTTGATCATATAAATTTATATTTTTAGCTTCATCTTGATGTTCTTTAGCATAATCTTCATGTGCAGGTGTTTCATATCCATTTAACGTGAAATTACCTGATTCAAATCCTTTTTTGAATGTATCCGTTATGAAAAATCCAGGATCATAACTCACATATCCATTGTAATAAGAAGTATAAGGTTGAGAAGCTTGGCTATCCATATTACTGTTGCTCGCCGCATCAACGGAATGACCGTTACCCGCCGCGCCTACCGTAAATACTGTCGCTACTGCTAAACCGGTTGAAACAAAAACTTTTGAAAATTTGTTCATTCGATTACTCTCCCTTTATATAGATTATGTATCATAAGATGATACACCTTCATCCTACACTTTTAAATTTCAATTACAAGGAATATTAAATAAAACATTTATTTATTTTTATTACTTTTGTTTAATAATAATCATTTTAATAAATTTAAAAACCCCAACCCGATATTTTCGAGTTGGGGTTTAATATATACTTTATTCTAATACTTCTATTTCTTTATTGATAATCCCTCAAATTACGCCGTCATGCTTTTTGATAAATGCGTAAAGATATGCCAAGATAAAGCATAATATTGCGGTAAAGGTGAACGAAATAATATAGAATACTGAATTAATGTCAAAGAGTATACCTGCAACTAAAATTCCAAAAGGCATCATTACTTGTGACATTGTTTGTGACAATGCTAAATATTTACCTTTTATTTGTTCTGGTACATTTTTTTGTACATAAATGTTTATCGGTACATTACTCAGTACGACGCCGCTTCCGATAATAAATATACTTATAAAATATATTACAAGTATCGATAAATTATATAAATCTGTTATAAACGGAATACATAATATGAGTATTCCCACAGCTAAAGTAATCATGGCAACTTGCATATTTGCTACAAGTGTTCCTTTATTCTTCAACTTAGGATAAATCAAACCAAACAATATACCTGCTAGCGGAAATCCTGTTTCAATGATTCCTAACTGTTTAGAATTCATATTAAATATAGTGACAAAACTTCCTGGAATACCTACCGTAACGAAACCAAACATAAAGTTAATGATAGATCCTGATAATAGTATTAAAAATATATCTTTATTTGATTTCAAAAATTTAAATACAACTTTATAACTGTTAAAGAATGTATCCTTAACTTCTTCATAGACTTTACTTGCTAGAACTTTATTAAACGCAATATTAAGCACTATTATTAATGAAATGAGCTCAGTTACAAACATAATAATCATAAAAGTCTTAATATCGAAATAAGCGTATACTATTCCACCTAAAATTGGAGCACCTATTTGTAATACATTCTGAATGACATTTCTATATGAAACTGTTTGATCTATAAAACGTTCACTAACTAAACTTAACAAACCACTGTTAAAAGTGAGTGATACAGCCATATCTGTAACTGTTAAAATGACTACAATTATGTATATGTATAGAAGTTGGTTTAAACTATTTGGTATTAAGTAAATACTTATAATTGATAAAATCGATATGCACTGCATAGTTATAATAAATGATTTTTTATTAATCTTATCTATATAATATCCGATAGTAGTGCTACCCAAAATAAATATGAGCGAATATATAATCATAATATTAGAAAATGCTTGTACACTTCCTGTTATCTTTAAAACATGAAAAGAAAGCGCAAATGTAAATAATTTACTGCCAATAATACTAAAAAAGGTAAATAAAATAATAAATATATAGTTTTTCTTCATATTGCATACCACCATATCATGACTTACTTTAATTATATACAAATTATTCTATATGGGGAATAAGTAAATATGCACCCTCTAAAACATTCCCGATTTTTAAAAATAGCACTTGTTATTCTTAAATTATTTTGTATAATTGAGAAATGTTATCAATTAAAAATAGGAGGCAATCATGAAAAAGTATATAACCGTCATCGTTTGTGTTCTTTTATTATTATCTGCATGTAGTAATAGTAAAGGTGAAGTCAGTCATAAAGATACTGTCACAATTAAGAATACTTTTGAATATAAAGAAAAGAATAAAGATCATAATAGAGGTAAGAAAAAAACTGAAACTTTAACAATACCTAAGAATCCTAAAAAAGTTATTGTCATGGATTATGGGGCTGTAGATATTATGAAAGATTTGAAATTACAAAAACATATAACAGCTATTCCTAAAGGTCCAAATGGTGATTTCTTACCAAGTTATTTATCAGAGTTTAAAGATGATAAATATACCAATTTAGGAAATCCCGGCAGACCGAATTTTGAAAAAATCGCTGAAGAAGATCCGGATTTAATTTTAATATCATTTAGGCAAGCTTATACTAAAAACTTAAAAGAATTTAAAAAGGCCGCACCTAACGCAAAAGTACTTTACGTGAGTCCTGATGATGATCGTTACATAGAATCTATTAAGGAAAATGCACAAAATATTGGAAAAATATTCGATAAAGAAAATGAAACTCAATCACTCATAAAGAAACTTGATCAAAAAGTTAAATCTGTAAAAAATAAAGTGAATGACGATACCGTTATGTTTGCGAATATTGACCAAAAAGGCATTAAGACATACGGTAAAACTGGTAGATATGGTGGCTTTTTAAGTGGTGATTTAGGTATCAAACATATTGATCCAGACATGCCAGCAAACTCAAGCGGACAGTTAGTATCATATGAATATATCGCAGAAAAGAATCCAGACAAAATCTTCTATATAAATAGAACAGATGATGATTCTAAAGGATTACCACAAGAACTTGAAAATCCAGTCATTAAAAATGTTAGTGCCATCAAAAATAAAGATATACTAAAGTTTGATTCCAACACATGGTTCTTCGGTTCTGGTGGCATTAGTTCAACAATTAAACAATTAGATGATATAGAGAAAGCTTATTAATGAGAAAAAGTCTAGGGTATGGCACCCTAGACTTTTTCTATACTTCTAACTGCTATCCAAATTTCACTGTAAGCTGTTTCTTCCTGGGTATTCATTTTTGTAAATGAGAAATTTGGTACATCTTCTAATTCATACCCAGAAGATGGTAGCCATTCTGCATAAATGCTTGCCATAGTATTTTGCATTGTAGATGGGAAATGTCCTTCATTAGGAAATACAGCCCAAGTATGTGCTTCAACTTCAAAAACATCTAATAACTCACGATTTATTTCTACTTTATCAGTAATTACACCAATCATATGAGTTAAGTATCCTTCTTCTTTTTCAAAATATGCATCAGCATCATAAGAAATATTTAATACTTCTTTTGGTTCAATATTATTAAGTGTATGCATATATGATTTTTGTTCGTTTGAAATACTATTTGCAAGCTCTACAATACTTTGATTTACACCTTCAAACTGCATAGGTATCTTTGTTGAAACCCCGACAAATTTGATAGCAGGTTTATTTTCAATTCTATATTCCATATCTATACCTCCTCTTATACTTATCGTAAAAGTAAGTTTAGGAAATGATTTTATACATGCAAGATGCATTGCATTTGATGGCAAAGAACCTGTCCAGTTTTTAAATGCGCGACTAAATCCATCTACTGAATGATAACCATATTTAAAGGCTACTTTAGTAACAGATTCACCATTTTTTAAATCAACATTAGCTAATGACAATTTACGCTTTTTAATATATTCACTCAAAGGCAGACCAGATATTGCCTGAAATATTTTCCGAAAGTGATAATCAGATATACCTACATGTTTAGCAATATTTTCAATAGATAAGTCATTTGTTAAATTATCTTCAATATAATCTAATGCTTTATTTAAATCATCTATCATTCCATTCCCTCCTTACATGGTTAATCATAATTTAATACTATAATATTTACTCGACGTTATATAACCAAATTATATCGGATAGTATTCATTACCTCTAATAATTCATGAATAGCATACATCTTTATTGTAAGCTTCCTCTACAAACCTAGGTAATTAAGGTATATAATGTAATAAATTACACATATTTTTACAAAGGGGATTTTTAATGTATACAGATAAAGAATTAACTTTCCGTACGAATAGGTTGACGATTCGACCTTTAAACTATGATGACCACAAAGATTGGATTGAAGGCTTTGAAAATCGATATCCTTCGCAATATAAACACGACAAAGGGAAAATCAATATGGATGAATGCGACGAAACTTGGTTTAAAGCACTCGTTGATAAACAACAAGCGCTCATTAAACAAGACGATACGTTTATATTTGGAATATTTCTAGAAAATGGCAAACATGTAGGCATGCTGGATATTAAAGTATTAAGCAGGTCTGACTTCCAATGGGGAGAATGTGGCTATTTCTTGCACAACCAATTTTGGAATCAAGGTTATGCATTTGAAGCTATGAAAGAAGTCATCAGCCAATGTTATAAAACATTAAAACTTCATCGCATAGAAGCACATATTAATGTAGATAACGAACCTTCTAAAAAACTCATTAAAAAATTAGGATTTGAATTTGAAGTATTAAGAAAGAACTTTATTTATGAATTTGATGAATGGACAGATAACGAAGTATATTATATTAATTTACATAACGAAAAATTGATAGAATCTTAAAGATTGAGCGACCCGAAAACAAGGTTTTCGGGTCTATATTTTTATTTATCGGCCTGTATTTCTCATTTCTGGACCGGTAATTTATTTTATAGTCAAGTCCATATGTTTGTGTAATATCTTTAGAATGTAATCAACCTTTGGTTTTTAATGAATCGAACAACTATATTTATTTTGAAGTTTAAACAGATATAGTTGTTTGATCACTACTTATTTTTTTAAAAATAAGTAGCTTAATTAAGCGATAAATGGTCTGTTAGACTTATCAAATCTTTCTTGAATATCCATAAGTACTGCGCCAATTAATCTAAAAGCTGAATCTAGATTAGAGAATGTTTTAACTATTTTTTCTCGTTTTCTGAGTTGCATATTAATATTTTCAACTGAATTAGTAGTTCTTAGATTTTTATGATGTTGAGCA